>JAAOZX010000359.1 GCA_012274225.1 Comamonadaceae bacterium
AGATACATCGCTTTTCTTCAACTGAATCGATCGCGCGGTGCCAAATACAGTAAGGCAATGGATAAACCCAAAGCGGTACTGTTCGATGCCTATGGCACGCTGTTCGACGTCTACAGCGTCGGCCTGCTGGCCGAGCAGCTGTTTCCGAGCCATGGCGACGCCCTGGGCATTCTCTGGCGCGACAAGCAGATCGAATACACGCGGCTGGTGACCACCAGCGACCACGGGGCACACTACCAGCCGTTCTGGGACCTCACGCGCGCGGCGCTGCGCTATGCCTGCAAACGTCTGAGCTTGCTGTTGTCGCCCGCGAACGAAGAACGGCTGATGAACCAGTACCGGCACCTGTCGGCCTTTCCGGAGGACCGCGAGGTGCTGCAGGCGCTCAAGGCCAAGGGCGTGGTCACCGGCATCCTCAGCAACGGCGATCCCGAGATGCTGGGCATCGCCGTGCGCAGCGCCGCCCTGGAGGGCCTGCTCGATCATGTGATCAGCGTCGACAGCGTGCGCAAGTACAAGACCCATCCCGATGCCTATGCGCTGGGGCCGGCCGCCACCGGCCTGGAGCCCCGCCAGATCGCCTTCGTCAGCAGCAACAGCTGGGATGCGCTGGCCGCCACCTGGTACGGCTACCGCACGCTCTGGGTGAATCGCTCGGGCCTGCCTTTCGAGGAACTCGGCACCCAGCCCACCCGCACCGGCACCAGCCTGCGCGGTGTCCTCGCCTTCTTCTGATTTCTGTTTTTTCAATCCCTGGAGCAACCCATGACAGCGCGCACTTCCGTTTCCGGCCTGCAGGTCGACACCCAGCTGCATCGATTCATCGAGGACGAGGTCCTGCCCGGCACCGGCGTGGCCAGCGAAGACTTCTGGCAGGGCTTCGACGCCATCGTCGCCGACCTGGCGCCCAGGAACCTGGCGCTGCTGGCCGAGCGCGACCGCCTGCAAAGCGAGCTGGACCGCTGGCACAAGGCCAATCCCGGCCCGATCCGCGACATGGCGGCCTATCGCGCGTTCCTGGAAGAGATCGGCTATCTGGTGCCCCCGCCCGCCAACGTGCGCTGCACTACCACCAACGTGGACGCCGAACTGGCGCTGCAGGCCGGTCCGCAACTGGTGGTGCCGATCCTCAACGCCCGCTACGCGTTGAACGCGGCCAACGCGCGCTGGGGTTCGCTCTACGACGCGCTCTACGGCACCGACGTGATCCCGCACGAGGAAGGGCTGGAAGCGGGCATGGGCTACAACCCGGCGCGCGGCGCCAAGGTGATCGAATACGCGCGCCAGTTCCTCGACGAGGCAGCGCCGCTCGCGGCGGGTTCGCATGGCGATGCGGTCGCCTATCGGGTCGAGGGCGGAAAATTGAAGATTCAAATGCAGGGCGGATCGTCGACCGGCCTGAAAGCCAGCGGCGAATTCATCGGCTATCGCGGTGAGACGGCCGCGCCGTCGTCGGTCCTGCTGCGCAACAACGGCATCCACATCGACATCCAGATCGACCGCACGACCTCCATCGGCAAGAGCGACGCCGCCGGCATCAGCGACGTGGTGCTGGAAGCGGCCCTGTCCACCATCCTCGACCTGGAGGATTCGGTGGCGGTGGTGGACGCGCAGGACAAGGTGCTGGCCTACCGCAACTGGCTCGGCATCCTCAAGGGCACGCTGACCGAGCAGGTCACCAAGGGCGGCAAGACCTTCACGCGGGGCTTGAACGGCGACCGCAGCTACACGGCGCCCGATGGCAGCGCGTTCAAGCTGCACGGCCACTCGCTGCTGTTCATTCGCAACGTCGGCCACCTGATGACCAACCCGGCCATCCTGTACGGCGGCGGCAAGGAGATTCCGGAAGGCATCCTGGATGCGGTGGTCACCACCCTGATCGCCGTGCACGATCTGCAGGGCCACGGCGCCCGCGGCATCCGCAACTCGCGCACCGGCTCGGTCTACATCGTCAAGCCCAAGATGCACGGACCGAAGGAAGTCGCCTTTGCATCCGAGTTGTTCGGCCGCATCGAGGCGCTGCTGGGCCTGCCGGCCAACACCGTCAAGTTGGGCATCATGGACGAGGAACGCCGCACCAGCGTCAACCTGCAGGCCTGCATCGCCGAGGCGGCGTCGCGGGTGGCCTTCATCAACACCGGCTTCCTGGACCGCACCGGCGACGAGATGCACACGGCGATGCATGCCGGTCCGATGCTGCGCAAGAGCACCATGAAGAGCACGGCCTGGATCCAGGCCTATGAAAAGAACAACGTGGCCGTCGGCCTGGCCTGCGGCCTGCGCGGGCGGGCGCAGATCGGCAAGGGCATGTGGGCCATGCCCGACCTGATGGCGTCGATGCTGGACCAGAAGATCGCGCACCCGAAGGCCGGCGCCAACACCGCCTGGGTGCCCTCGCCCACGGCGGCCACCTTGCACGCGCTGCACTATCACGAGGTGAACGTCGCGAAGGTGCAGGAGGAAATGGAAAAGAACCTGTCGGCTTCCGACTACGACACGCTGCTGGCCGGTCTGCTGCAGATTCCGGTGGTGGAAAAGGCGCAGTGGAATGCCACCGAGCGCCAGCAGGAGATCGACAACAACGCGCAGGGCATCCTGGGCTACGTGGTGCGCTGGATCGACCAGGGCGTGGGCTGCTCCAAGGTGCCCGACATCCACAACGTCGCGCTGATGGAAGACCGCGCCACCCTGCGCATTTCCAGCCAGCACATCGCCAACTGGTTGTTGCACGGCGTGGTGACGACGGAACAGGTGAAGGAAACTTTCCGGCGCATGGCCGCGGTGGTCGATCACCAGAACGCGCACGACCCGCACTACCAGCCGATGGCCGGGCACTTCGACACGTCGTCTGCGTTCCAGGCCGCCTGCGACCTGGTGTTCAAGGGCCTGGAGCAGCCCAGCGGCTACACCGAGCCGCTCTTGCACGCCTGGCGGCTGAGAGTCAAGGCCGCGCGCTGAAGGCATTGACGGATGACAACACCGCCCGGCGCCCGCAGGCGACCGGGCGTCGGGCCATCTCCACGCAAGGCCTCATCCGTGATACAAGATACCGCCGAGCCGCCGGGCACTGAGCCGATTGGTTGTCACTCTTACGAACCGCGGCCCGGCGACCTTCCGTCAACCCATGGCCCCGAATTCCATCGCGCTGGAGCAATGCCTCGACCGGGTGACCCATGGCGCGCCCCTGTCCCTCGAACGCTGCCTGGACCAGGTGATCGCGGCCCTGCAGGAGGCGGAAGCCCGCAGCCTGCGTTCGTTGGAGCGCGCCGAACTGGGCGATGCCTGGCGCGAGCTGCTGCAGCACAAGGCGGCGTGGTGCCGGCGATATCCCGATGAACTGAGGGCGGCGTTCCGCCTCGCCGGACAGCCCAAGGCCAGCCCCGCCGGAAAGTCCTCGCGCGCGAGCGCCGAGGAGATGATGAACCTGTCGCTGGTCGACGACGCGCAGGTGGTGCAGGCCATCGAAACCTCGCGGCTGGTCCAGCAGGTCATGCCACAGCTCGAGAACCCGATCTCGGAGCTCGATGCGCTGGTCAGTTCAGCCATGGGCCTGGAGACCGTGCAGGCCGACCGCAACCCGGTGCGGCCCGAGGTTTTCGCGCAAACCCTGCGCGAATTGTTCGCCAGGACACAGCTGAAGGCCGCCAGCGGCTCGCTCTGGATGAAGTACCTGGCTGAACCGCTGGGCGCAGAGCTGCAACAGCTTTACAGCGGCCTGGTCATGCAACTCAAGGATGCCAACGTGCAGGCCGCCGGCTACGGCAGGACGCCGGGCGGCGGCCATGCTGCGCCATCGCGCCGGCCGGCCGATGACGATTTCGCCCAGACCGAGGCGCCGGCGCAGGTCGGGGAGCCGTCGGGCGGCTACGGCAGCTTGTCGAGCCGGCAGATCAGCCGCGCCCTGCTGCGCGATTTTCTGTATCACACGGACATCGAGCAGGCGTCGCAAGCGCCGACCAGGGACTATTACGCCGGCGTTGAACAGGAGCTGGCCGAATTGCGGCGCCAGGCCGGGCACAGCCGTGACGCCGCGGTCGCAGCGACGGTGCCGCGTGATTACCGGCAACTGCCGCCGGTGGACCGGCCTGCGCTGCCGGTCGACATCCACAGCACGTTGGACTCGAAGGTGTGGGGCGGCTACGCGGACTCGCACGAGCGGTCCCTGCTCCGCAGCCGCTTGCGCCAGGACGTGACCCAGATGGCCCAGGTGCTGGGCCTGGAACTGGTGCGCGAGGTGGTCGATCGGGTGGCGCGAGACCCGCGCCTGCTGGCGCCGGTGCGCGAGGCCATCGTGGCCCTCGAGCCTTCGCTGTTGCGATTGGCGATGGTCGACCCGCGTTTTTTCAGCGACCAGCGCCATCCCGGGCGCCTGCTGATGGAAAGTGTGGCGCAGCGCAGCTTCAAATACAACGACGAGTTCGGCGCCGAATTCAGCGGGTTCTTCGCCGATATCAGTCGCGAGTTCAACACGCTCAACCAGCTGAAGATCGCCGACCCGCATCCGTTCGAAGCGGCACTGCGACAGCTCGAAGCCGATTGGGCCCGGCAGGACAGCAACGACGAGACCCGGCGCAACGAAGCAGTGCGGGCCGTGCGCTTCGCCGAGCAGCGCCATGCCCTGGCCGAGCAGATCGCCGGTGACCTGCGCCGGCGCCCGGACCTGGAAGCCGTGCCGGACGTGGTCCAGGAGTTCCTCTTCGGGCCCTGGTCGCTGGTGCTGGCCCAGGCCCGGCTGACCGATACCCACGGTGGGATCGATCCTGGCGGTTACCAGTCGGTGATTTCCGACCTGCTGTGGAGTGTCAAGCGCGAGGTGACTTTGCGCCGGCCGGCCCAGCTCTTCGAAAGGGTGCCGCCGCTGCTGGCGAAATTGCGCGAGGGCATGGCCTTGCTGGGGCCGGACCCGGCCGAGCACGAGGCATTCTTCCAGGCCTTGATGAAGCTGCACCATCCGGTGCTGAAACTGCGGCGCGCGAAATCGCGGCGCGATGCGCGTGAATCGGGCCTGGCGCCGCTGGGCGCAGTGGAAGCGCCGGCCGCGCCGCCGGCGCTGGCCGCGGTCGATGCGCCGGCACCGGGCCAGCCCTGGATGAGCCCGCGGGAGCTCGACGCCGCCGGATTCCAGGAAACCCTGCCGACCGACATGAGCCCGCTGACAGGCGACAGCGGCGACTCGGGGCCCGCCCCGCTGGCGCAGCACGATGCTTCGGCCGAGCATGAGGCCGACACCCCGGAGGCACCGGAACGGCCCGTCGACGTCGCGGCGATCATGGGGCAGTTGCGCGAGGGCGACTGGGTCGACCTGTACTCCAAGCGCAGCTGGCACCGAGCCCAGTTGATCTGGGCCAGCGCCCGCGCCACCTTGTTCATGTTCGTCAGCCATGGCGGCCGGCCGCATTCGATGACCAAGCGCATCTGCGAACGCCTCATCGCCAGCCGCTGCCTGCGGCCGGTGTATGCGCACGAAGTCGTGGCGCACGCGCTCGGTGCGCTCGAACAGGAAGCGCCCGCATGAGGCGACGGCCGGGCGTTCTGATACTGGCTCGATGAGAACACCGGTGCCCTCGCTCGATCCAACCCGTTGTCCGCTGTGCGGGCAGCCCAACGAGTGCGCCAACGAGACGCAGCGCAGAACCGGCATTCCCCAGCCCGATTGCTGGTGCACCCAGGTCGACTTCAGCGCCGAATTGCTGGCGCGATTGCCCGAGTC
>JAAOZX010000360.1 GCA_012274225.1 Comamonadaceae bacterium
GTAACCCTTGAGGCGCTCCAGCGCGGCGTCCACGGCAGCCTGGCGCACGTCCAGCAGCACCAGTTCCAGGCCTGGCAGGGCGGCCTTCAGGTAATAGCCGATGTCCGGCCCTATGGTGCCGGCGCCGATCACGGCGACGCGCCGCGGCAGGGGACGGCCGCTGTTTTCGAGCAATGGGTTGGCGGGGTGTTTGAGGGTCATGTGAGCGATCTCCGCAATGCGAGCTTGTCGATCTTGTTGGCCGGGGTCTTGGGCAATTGCTGCACGAAGTGCCACTGCGCCGGCCATTTGTAGCGGGCCAGCCGCTCGCGGCAGTGCGCGAGCAGTCGGTCGGCATCGGGCTGGACGCCGGGGCGCAGTACGACGTGCGCCACCAGGATTTCGCCGCGGTAGGCATCGGGCCGGCCGACGACCGCTGCGTCGGCGACGTCGGGGTGCGCGAACAGCACCTCCTCGACCTCGCGCGGGTAAACGTTGTAGCCCCCGACGATCACCATGTCCTTCTTGCGATCGCGGATCGACAGGTAGCCGTCGGCGTCGAGCTCGCCGATGTCACCGGTGTACAGCCAGCCGCCGCGCAGCGCCTGCGCGGTCTCCTCGGGGCGGTTGCGGTAGCCGCGCATCACCTGCGGACCGCGGGCGCGGATCTCGCCGCATTCGCCGGTCGCCAGCACCCGTTCGCCCGTTTCCACGTCGACGATCTGGATTTCGGTCAGCGGCACCGGCACGCCCACCGTGCCGGGTTTGACCAGGCCGCCGGCCGGGTTGAACGTCAGGACCGGGCCGGCCTCCGTCTGCCCGTAGCCCTCGTACACCGGCGCGCCGACGGCAGCGCGCCAGCGTTCCAGGGTGGCGGCGGCCAGCGCCGACGAGCCCGAGTAGCAGGTGTGCACCGTGTGCCAGTCGGCCTGGGTGAAGCCGGGATGCGCCAACAGGCCGTTGAAGATCGTCGGGCTGCCCAGGAACACGCCGATCCGCTCGCGCGAGACCATGGTCAACACTTCGTCCGGCTGGTAACGCGGCAGGATCACCAGCGTGCCGGCGCAGTGCAGCGCCAGAAACAGGCCCATGGACATCGCATACGCATGCGACAGCGGCATCATGCACAGGATGCGGTCGCCGCGACGGGTCGGCAACAGCGCCTCGCGCTGCGCGACATTGATCGCGATGGCACTGTGCGTCAAGTCGACGCCCTTGGCGCGGCCGGTGGTGCCGCCGGTGTATTGCAGCAGCGCCAGCGCGTCGGCGGCCGGTGGCGGTGGCAGGCTCGCCACGGCGCCGGATCCGGCGTCGAGGCGGCGCGCGCCGTCACCCACCACGATCACATGGGCCACGCCGGCAGCGCGCGCGACCGGTTCGGCCAGAGCCGCCAGGTTCGCATCCACGACCAGCACTCGCGGCGCTGCGTCCTGCAGGATCGCTGCCAGTTCATAGGCGGTGTACAGGGGATTGAGCGGCACCTGCTGTGCGCCGGCCGCCAGCGTGCCCAATGCGGCAATGCAGGCCTCGATCGAATTGCCCAATAGCGTCGCGACGCGGCCGCCGGCCGCACCCAGCGATTGCAGTTCGCTCGCGAAGGCGGCCGCGCTCGCGAGGTAGCCCGCATAGTCCAGCCGGCGCTCGCCGCACACCAGCGCCTCGACCTGGGGGGCGTCGCGCGCAGCCGCGGCCAGCATCTGCACGATGGTCGGCTCGGCGCGCGGTAGTGAGCCAGCCGGCGGGTTCATCCGGGATCCAGCTATGCGTCTCAGGCCACGACGCCATCGCCGTAGAGCGACTGGATTTCGCCGGCTGCGAGGCCGGCTTCGGCCAGCACCGGTGTCGTGTGTTGGCCGTATTTCGGCGGGAAGCCCAATGCGACCGACGCCCCCGGCAGGTCCACCGCCATCGGCGGCATGTGCAGCGTGCGGCCGTCGGGCATCTGGGTGAGGGTCAGCTTGTCGCGCAACGCCGGCAGCTCGCGCGTCTGGCGGATGTCGTGGATGCGGTTGGCCGGAATCGTCGCACCGCGCAGGTCGGCCAGGATCTCGTCGGCGCTGTGCTGCACGGTGACGGCGCCGATGTCGCGGTGGATCGCGGCGCGCTGCGCATGCCGGCCCTCGTTGGTCTGGCGCACCTCGTTGCCTACCACGGCGAATTTCGGGATCGCCGTGAAACGGCGCCACTGGACGTCGCTGCCGATGGCCATGAAGATGAAGCCGTCGCGGACCGGGTAGACATTGGTCGGGATGAACTTGCGGTGCTCGTTGCCGGCCCGCGTGATCTCGTCGGGACGGCAGTCGAAATCGATCAGCGGCAGCACGGTGATCAGCCAGGACGCCGCCGCCTGCAGCATCGAGACGTCGATGGTCTTGCCCTGGCCGGTTTCGTAGCGCTCCAGCAGCGCCAGCATGACGTTGGCGTAGAGCTCGTCGCCGGCCTTCAGGTCGATCACCGGGATGCCGGTCAGCATCGGCGGCCCGTCGCGCTCGCCGGTCACTTCCATGTAGCCGGCCATGGCCTGGATCACCGGGTCGTAGCCGGGCGTCTCGGGAAAGGCCGGGCCCATCGCCGAGATCCCGGCCCAGATCAGGTCGGGGCGCGCGCCCCGCAGCGTCGCGGGATCGATGCCGAGGGCGGCGTAGCGCGAGGGCACGGTGTTGCAGCAGAAGACATCGACGTCGAGCTCGCGGATCAGGCGGCCGACCAGTTCGCGGCCGCGCGGGTCCTTCAGGTTCAGCGCGATGGCCTCCTTGCCGACGTTGGGCGCGATGAAATAGCTGCGCCGGTCGTCGTCGGCGACCCGGGTGCCGATGTAGCGGTTGGGATCGCCGCGCAGCCCTTCGCCGCCAACGGCCTCGATGCGGATCACCCGCCAGCCCAGCTGTGCGAAGCGCAGCGTGGCGTACGGCAGCGACAGTGCCTGCTCCATCGACAGGATGGTGCGGCGCTTCATACTGCCTCCGCCAGGGATAGGAAATTCAAGTGCATATTTGAAATGTGTGTTCGGGCTCAGCCGCCCGCGATCGGGGGGGCCAAAATGACTTCGTCCTGGTCTTGCACGGGATGGTCGCGATCTGCGTAGCGGAGATTGACCGAGATCAGCACGACATCGATGTATTTAAATGCGCTTTTGAAGCGTTCGTCCTGGGTCGGAAGCCAATCGAGCAACATGCCCACATTCTTGACCTCGTTCGGCAGAACGATGTGTTCCGAGGCACATCCCATGCTGTCCCGAAGCCAGGCGCAGTACCGTAGCTTCATTCGGACTCAAGACCCCGCCATGCCGCGCAAGCCGTGCTTGATCACCTTGTGCATTTCATTGCCTCTTTTCGTGGATGGCACGGGCAACCGTTTCCGGCGACATCGGCGGATTGAAGATGCGGACCCCGCAAGCGTTGTACAGCGCATTGGCAATGGCCGGCGCAATGACGATCGTCGGCAATTCGGAAATGCCCTTGGCGCCATAGGGCCCTTCGGCGCAATGGGTCTCGATGAAGTGCAGATCGAGCGGCGGCATCTCCGGCGCCGTGATGAGTTTGTAATCGCGGAAGCTGGGATTTCTCAGCATGCCCTTTTCGAGCTGCATGTTTTCGCTCAAGGCGTAGCCGAGGCCTATGGCGATGCCGCCTTCGATCTGGCCTTCGAGACCCATGCGGCTGATGACGCGGCCGACATCCTGCGCTACCGTGACCTTGTCCACCTTGATCTCGCCGGTCAGCGTGTCAACGGTAATCTCTGCAATGTGCACGGCATGGGAATATGCGGCGGAGTGGTCGGAGATGTGCTTCGCTCCTTCCGGTTCGCTCTTCGGTTCGTAGTAATCGGTAACCATCACCAATTCCGGCTCGGCCTGAAAGTGCATCCGCCGCAACAGGCGTTCGAGGTCGATCAATGGCGTCCCGCACAAATTGCGCACGACGAAACCGCCCCGCAGTTCCAGAGTCTCTGCCGGTTCGCCGAGCATCTTCTCGGCGGCGTTCAGGATCTGCGCCTTTGCCTTGCGCGCGGCACGGCGCGTTCCGTTGCCGGCGATGAAGGTAGTGCGCGAGGCATGAACGCCGACGTCCCACGGAGCAATGTCGGAATCGTTA
This sequence comes from Comamonadaceae bacterium, assembly GCA_012274225.1. GTDB lineage: Bacteria > Pseudomonadota > Gammaproteobacteria > Burkholderiales > Burkholderiaceae_C > Ramlibacter. The sequence goes on from JAAOZX010000360.1 coordinate 4,074, forward strand.
TTGACGATGGTCACATGTTCCAGCGGCACGCCCAGTTCCTCGGCGACGATCAGCGTGATGACCGCGTCAATGCCCTGACCGATTTCAGAGGCGCCGGTCATGACCGTAACCCGGGCGTAGTCGTCCATCTTGAGGATGGTGCCGATGCCATCCGACTTATGAATCTTGGCGCCGCCGGCGTTGTGGATGGAAGAGGCGAGGCCGATGCCTTTCTTGTAGCGGCCGGGCTTGTCCCTTTGCGCCGCGTAGTCCTTCCGCTTCCGGCTGTAGTCGCTGGCCCTGGCGGCGGTTTCCAGGCACTCCGCGAGCGCGCACTCGCGCAGGAAGGACTTCTGCGGCGTGTATTCGCCGGACTTCTGCGCGTTCTTGAGATGGAAATCGAGCGGGTCCATGTCCACCATGTCGGCCAGCATGTCCATCTGCTGGGCGGTGGCGTAAGTCGTCTGGACGTTGCCGTAACCGCGGAAGGAGCCGGCGTACGGGTTGTTGGTGTAGATCGCCTGTGCCTTGAAGTCGACCACCGGCACGCGATAGTGGCCCGAGGTGGTGCGCATCATGATGACGGGAATGGTCGGGCCCCATGAGGTGTAGGCACCGTTGTCCAGCAACACGTCGGCGGTACGGAAAGTGAGCACGCCATCGCGGCTGCATCCGGTGCGCATGTGGATGATCGCCGCCTGGCGCGTCGGCGAGGCCTTGAACTCTTCTTCGCGCGAATAGGTGACCTTGACCGGTCGGCCAGTTTTCCTGGCCAGCAGCGCGGCGATCGGCTCGTAGGGGTACACGTCGAGCTTCGAGCCGAAGGCGCCGCCGATGGGTGGCTGGATGACCCGGATATCGCCGGGATCGATGCCCAGCGCCGGTGCCAGATCCATCTTGTAGTTGTACGGATACTGGGTCTGCGTCCAGATCGTCAGTTTGCCGTTGTGGTCGAAGTCGGCGATGGCGCAGGAGGTGCCCATGCAGCAGTGCGTCACGTGGTGCGGACGGAACACGCTGTCGACGACAAATTCGGAGGCCGCTTCGGCCGCAGCAAGATCGCCGTGCTTGAATTCGAAAGAAAGGCTCTTGTTGCCGGGAAAGTTCTCCTGGACAAGTGGCGCGCCTTCCTCGGCGCCCGATTCGGGCGTGAACACGCCGGGCAGGTCCTCGTACTCAACTTCAATCAGTTCGAGCGCGCGGCTGGCAATCTCTTCCGTCTCGGCCGCGACCGCTGCGATCTCGTCGTGCTCGCAGCGCACCTTGTCCTTGAGCGCGACGTTGTCGCGCATGAAGCCGAACTTGAGGCCGGCGGCGTCCTTGCCGGTCAGCACCGCATGGACGCCGGGAAGCCTTTGAGCCGCCGCGGTGTCGATACGGACGATCCTGGCGTGGGGCCGGCCGGCGAACAGCACTTTGCCGATCAGCATTTGCGGCAACACCATGTCGTTGATGTAGCGCGTCTTGCCGGTCGCCTTCTCGGGGGCATCAGGTTTCTTGACGCGCTGGCCGATCAAGGTTGTCTTTGCGATCGGTGAACCGATGTCGTCTCGTTTCATTGCATTGCACTCCTTAGGCGTATGCGGCCGGATGGATGGGATACCGTCCGCTCAGCAACCGCCGCCGCACTTCTTGCTCTCCACCACTGCCTGCACCGCGTCCAGCACCTTGGTGTAACCGGTGCAGCGGCAGAGATTGCCTTCGAGGCCGCGCTTCGCTTCTTCCCGCGTCAGGTTGGGATTGTTTTCGACCAGGTAGTCGGCCTGCATGATCATGCCTGGCATGCAGAAGCCGCACTGCACGGCGCCGTGATCGACGAAGGCCTGCTGCACCGGGTGAAGGCCTTCCGGCGTGCGGAGTCCCTCGATGGTCACGACCTCGCGTTCGTCACAGTCGACGGCGTACATCAGGCAGCTGTTGACCGTCTGGCCGTCGACCTTGATCGTGCAGGCGCCGCACTCGCCTTCGCCGCAGGCATATTTGGTTCCGGTCATGCCGAGCTTGTCCCGCAGCATGGCCAGGGTCTTCATGGTGACCGGCACCTTCAGGGAAACCTCGCGGCCATTGAGCTTGAAGCGGATTTCAGTTTCCACGGACATGATTGAGCACCTCTTCAACGAATACACGAACGAGATGGCTGCGATACCACGTACTGGCACGCACGTCATCGATGGGTTTGGCATCCTCCGCCGTCGCGGCGACTGCGGCGGCGATGGTGGCGGCGTCAAGCGGCTTGCCTTCGAGCGCAGCCTCTACATGGCGGGCGCGCAGGGGCGTGGGCGCGACCGACCCCATGGCTACACGCACGTCGCTGAGCCTGCCGTCGGCGACACGAGCGCCGAGGGCCACCGAAACCGTGGAGATTTCAAGCGCGGGACGCGGGCCGGACTTGCGGAACCTGGCGACGAAGTCGGCCGCAGGCCGGTCAAACACGATTGCCGTGAGCAACTCTTCCGGCAGTTTGACGGTCTTGCCGGGACCCACGAAGAATCTTTCCAGTGGTATCTGCCGCGTCCGCACGGCACCCTCGCGCCAGCATGCGAGTTCGACCGAGGCGCCCAGTACCAGCAGGGGCGGGCTCATGTCGCCAGCCGGCGAGGCGTTGCAAAGGTTGCCACCGACCGACGCCGCGTTGCGAATCTGTTCGCTGGCGAAATGGTCGGCCGCCTCGACCAGCACGGGAGCAATCTTGGCTAGCGCGGCGTTGCGGCGGATTTCGCCGATGGTCGTCACGGCACCGATGCGAATCTTGTCACCCTCGGCCTCGATGCCGCCCAGACCCGCGATGCGGCGAATGTTCAGCAGCTTTGCCTGGTATTGGCGCATGCCGGATTCGGTCTGCGGCGCGAGATCCGTACCACCGCATAACACCGTGGCAGCGCCGTCCGCCATCGCCTGCAACGCCTCGTCCAGGCTGCGAGGCGCCAGGTAGACGGTTATCTCGTGCAGGGTCTGCTCTCGATCCCGGGTGAGACCGGCCGGAGCCAGATGGCTTTCGATTGAGTTCATGAAGTCGTCCTGGTCAGAACCGAACCGGTTCACGGTAGCGTCCGAAGACGGCCACCAGTTCGTTGGTCATTTCGCCCACGCTGGCGTAGGCCTTGACGGCCTCCATCAGCGCCGGCATCACGTTGCGTCCGCCCTGGGCATCCGCGCGCACCTTGGCGAGCGCGGCCTTCACCTGGCCGTTGTTGCGCCCGGCGCGGATCTTGTTCAGGCCGTCGACCTGGACCTGCGCGTCCTCCTCGTTGTACGGGTGGAACTCGACCGGGTGCTCGTCTTCCTTCTCGTTGCGGTAGCAGTTCACGCCCACCTTGCGGAACTCGCCCGACTCGATGTTGCGCTGCATCTGGTAGGCCTGGGCCGAGACCCGGGACTGCACGATGCCCTCGGACACCAGCTTGACGATGCCGCCCTCGGCATCGGTCTCGTCCATGATCTGCTCCATCTTGGCGCGCATCTCGTTGGTCAGGGTCTCGACATAGAACGAGCCGCCGAGCGGATCCACCGTTTCGGTCAGGCCCATCTCCTCGATCAGCAATTGCATGGTGCGCAGCGAAATGCGCGCCGAGTACTCGGTCGGGATGGTGTAAGCCTCGTCGTACGAGCACAGCGCCATGGTCTGCGCGCCCGACAGCGCCGAGATCAGCGCGTAGTAGGCGCCGCGCACGATGTTGACCTCGGGCTGCTCGAAGGTCAGTCCGCCGCCGCCGCCGCCGGCGATCATGCGCAGCCACATCGAGCCCGGTTCCTTGGCGTGGTACTGCTCCTTCATGATCTTGGCCCACAGGCTGCGCCCGGCCCTGAATTTCGTGACCTGCTCGAAGATGTTGCCGAAGATGTTGAAGTTGTAGGACAGGCGGCCGGCGAATTCGTCCACCGTGAGGCCGCGCGCGATCACCTCGTCGGCGTAGGCCTTGGCGATGCAGAAGGCATAGGCCATCTCCTGGGCCGGCGTCGCGCCCGATTCGCGGATGTGGTAGCCACACACCGACACCGGGCTGTACTTGGGCGCGTGCTGGGCGCAGTACTCGATGGTGTCGCCCACCAGCTTGATCGAGGGCTGGACCGGAAAGATCCAGGTGCCGCGGCCGATGAACTCCTTCAGGATGTCGTTCTGCGCCGTGCCGCGCAGCTTCTTGATGTCGTAGCCGCGCTTCTCGGCCATCGCCAGGTACATCGCGATCAGGATCGCGGCGGCGCCGTTGATCGTCAGCGAGACGGTGATCTTGTCCAGGTCGATGCCGTCGAAGGCGATCTCGAAGTCCCGCAAGGTGTCGATCGACATGCCCACGCGGCCGACTTCGCCCTCGGCCAGCGGGTCGTCCGAATCCAGGCCGATCTGGGTCGGCAGGTCGAAGGCGACATTCAGCCCGGTCTGGCCGTTGGCGATCAGGTACTTGAAGCGCTGGTTGGTCTCGCGCGGGTTGCCGAACCCGGCGTACTGGCGCATCGTCCAGGGCTGTTTGCGGTACATCTGGCGGTGGATGCCGCGCGTGAACGGGTATTCGCCCGGATCGCCGAGCAGGGTTGTGCCGCCGCTGGCCTCGACGTCCGCCGCCGTGTAGAGCGGCTTCACTTCGATGCCGGATTCGTTGCAGACGGCTTTGACCGGGGGTGGTGCTCTGTCGTTCATGCTGCGTTCTCCCGGATATAGGCGGTGATGGCGTCGAGCCTGGACCCGGTCGGGAAGATGCCCTTGAAGCCGAGGTCGCGCAGGGCCTGGTGGTCCTGCGCCGGCAGGTTGCCGCCTATCATCCAAAGCTTGTCGGTCAGTTGGTTGGCTTCGAGCAGGGGTTTCAACTTGCGGCAGAACGGCAGGTGCGAACCGGCCAGGCTGGACAGGGCGATCACGTCGACATCCTCTTCCAGCGCAATGCGCGCGACCTGCTCGGGCGTCTGGCGCAAGCCGGTGTAGATCACTTCAAAGCCGGCGTCCATCATCGCCCGCACCACCACCTTGGCGCCCTGGTCGTGGCCGTCCAGGCCGGGCTTGGCGACCAGCAC
>JAAOZX010000361.1 GCA_012274225.1 Comamonadaceae bacterium
ACCTGGGAGCGTTCCGCCTGCGCTGGGAATTGCACACCGAATTCGTGACCTGGAGTTTTTCGCGGGCGATCGACGCTGCCGGCTTCGGCGACCGCGAACCCGCCACCGCCATGGAATCGGTGCCGCAGCAATGGCTGGCCGCGTTGCCGGGCCAGTTGCTGGCGGGCCTGCATGTCTGGGTGGTGCCGGCGCGCGGCGCGGGCAGCGATTTCCTGTTCCGGCATGTGCTGCATGAAGATGGCGTGATCGCCTCGCGTGTCGCCGACGGACAGGGCGAGGTCTACACCGACTTCGCGCTGCACGCCGACGGGTTCTCGCGCATGGTGGTGCTGGCCGGGGGCGGTGTCGCGCAACCCGGCTTGTCGCCGCGCCGCCTGGGCCGGCTGGTGCAGCGCCTGCTGGAGATCGACACCTACCGCATGGCCGCGCTGCTGGGCCTTCCGGCCGCGCGCGAAGCGGCCGCTGCGTTGGCATCGGCGGAGCGCGAGCTGGCGGAACTGGCCGGCGCGATCCGGGTGGCGGGGCCGCACGAGGAGCCACAATTGCTGGACCGGCTCACCAAACTGGCGGGCCAGGTCGAGAGCCAGTACGCGGCCACCCATTCGCGGTTCTCCGCCAGCGCCGCGTACTTCCAGTTGGTCCAGCGCCGCATCGCCGAGCTCGGCGAATCGCGGCTGGCGGGCCTGCAGACCATTGCCGAATTCATGGAGCGGCGCCTCTCGCCGGCGCGCGCTACCTGCGAATGGGCGACACGACGGCAGGATGCCTTGTCGCAGCGCGTTTCGCGCATCAGCAGCCTGCTGCGCACCCGGGTCGAGATCGAACAGCAGCACAGCAGCCAGGCCTTGCTGGCCGCGATGAACCGGCGCCAGGGCCTGCAGCTGAAATTGCAGGCGACGGTGGAAGGCCTTTCAGTGGCGGCGATCACCTATTACATCGTCGGTCTGGTGAGTTACCTGGCCAAGGGCGCGCAGGAAATCGGCTGGCCGTGGAGCGCCGAGCGGACCGCGGCGCTGGCCATACCGGTCGTCGCGCTCGCGGTCTGGTGGTCGCTGCGCCGCCTGCACACTCGCGTGTTCGAGGGTTGAAGCCCGGCGGACCGCAGGCCCGCGTTCCTGCAACGCGGCCTCGAGGGGGACCCTGCTTCCATGCCACACTGAGCCAATGAATCAAGTCCAGGACCGAGCGAGCGATTCGAACCTGGCGCCCGGACTCGTGCTGGCCGTAGTCGGTGCGATCGCCTTCAGCGGCAAGGCCATCATCGTGAAGCTGGCCTATCGCTACGGCGTGGACGCGGTGCTGCTGCTGATGTACCGCATGCTGTTTGCGCTGCCGATCTTCGCGCTGATGGCGTGGTGGGCCAGCCGCGGCAAGCCGGCGTTGACGCGCAGCGACTGGCTGGGCGTGGCTGGCCTGGGCGTCAGCGGCTATTACCTGTCGAGCTTTCTGGACTTCGCCGGGCTGCAGTTCATCACCGCCTCGCTGGAACGGCTGATCATCTACCTCAATCCGACCATGGTCATGCTGCTGGCCTGGCTGCTGTACCGCAAATCGTTCAGCCGCAGGCAGCTTGCCGCCATGGCCGTGAGCTATTGCGGCGTGATCCTGGTACTTGGCCGCGAGGTCCGGTTCGAGGGCGGCCAGGTTGCGCTGGGCGCGCTGCTGGTGTTCGCGAGCGTGATCACCTACGCGATCTACCTGGTCTATAGCGGCGAGTTGGTGCGGCGCCTGGGATCGCTGCGACTGGTGGGGCTGGCCACCTCGTTCGCCTGCGTGTGCTGCATCCTGCAATTCGCAGTCTTGCGCCCGCTCGATACCGCGCTGGCGGTCGCACCCCAGGTCATCTGGCTGTCCCTGCTCAACGCCACCTTGTGCACCGCGGTGCCCGTGCTGCTGGTGATGATGGCGATCGAGCGCATCGGCCCGGCGCTCGCGGCACAGACCGGGATGGTCGGGCCCCTGTCCACCATCCTGATGGGCGTGCTGATCCTGGGCGAGCCGTTCACCGCCTGGATCGGGGCCGGTACCGTGCTGGTGATCGCGGGGATCTACATGTTCACCCGGGCTTCCGCCTAGCCTTGACCGGGGCGACCGCGGCAGCCCTGCTTCACGCGGTATTGCGTGCCGGCATCTTCGGCTTGACCGCCGGCTTTTCGCCCGCGGGGGGCTGCAGGCGCGAGCCGGCTGGCGGGCCGGACTCCATCTTCGTACGCATCTCCGACGTGGCGCAGCTCGCCGCGTAGGCGATGGTCACCTCCGCGCCGGCGCTGCCCGCCAGGGCGAAGCAGTCCAGGCCCAGCTTGGCGTTCAGCGGCCGCACGATCGCTTCCTGCACAATGTCAGTGGCGCTCCCGGCGGGCAATTGAACCTGGAAGCGTCCCGGATCGGCGATCAGTTGCGCGTCGAGTACGGGCAGCATGGCGCGCAGTTCACGCAGCATCAGCGGCCCGCCTCCTTCGGGCAGCCCGGTAAAGGTGAGGCTGGTCTTCTGGGTCGAGAAGTTGAAATGCTGCAGGAAGAAGGCGCGCGAAAACTCGTCGCCGACCAGCTTGCCGATGGAGGCCAACGCCTGCTCTTCGGATGCCCAGCTCTGCCCCGTGGGCAGACGCGTGCTGAGATAGACCTCCTCGCCGGTCGCGGTTTCGATCGCCTTGAGCGTCCAGGAAGTCAGCGCCGCCTTGGTGATGGTCAGGCCCGAAGCCGGCAGGTGCGTGGACAGCTGCTTGAGTTTCGCCTCGCCGAGGATAGCGAAGTCGGCCGGCTGGGCGTTGGCGGCGGACGGCATATCGCCCTCGGCGGCCCAGACCCGGAAGCCAAACGACTTGATGCGTTCCTTGAGCACGTTTTCGGCCAGCTGCGAACGCTCCGCCGCGCCGCCGCCGGCGTTGGCGACGTCGATTCGGATCGAAATCCTTGGATCGCCCTTGTTGCGGATGAGGTCCACGCGCTCTTCGCGCGACAGCTGGTTGAGCGATTTCTGCACGTCGCGTATGTTGATGACGGCCCGGGTTTGCGTCTCCATCAGGCCGCCCTTGCCAGCGCTGGGCGCACCTTCTTGCAGCACAGTGCGGATGAAGGCGCCGGAATTGGCAAGCACCTTGCGCTCGATCAGCGCATGGTTGCCGCGCAGGGATGACGGCTCGACATACAGCGCCACGGCTTTCTCGATCAGTTGCCGCTTGGCGTCGCTGCGCGCCTCCAGCTCGGCCGCCGCCGGGTCGCCGTTGAATCGTGCCTCACGCGGGTCGACCAAGCCGAGCGCGCTGATCACCATCGTGCCGGGCGCGGGCGCGGGCGCGGGCGCGGGCACGGACGTGGCTGCAGGCGCCGCCGCGACGGGAGCTGCAGCGACGGCGGCAGCAGCCGGTGCCGGCGCCACCACTGGGGCCGCCGGGGCTTGCGCTACGGGCGCGGGTTGCCGGCCGGGCGCGAGCAGCAACCAGGCGCCCCCAGCCAGCGCCACCGACGCGGCGGCGCCGACGACCCAGACGGCCGCATTGCGAGGGCGGCTGCCGGTAGATGGCGTTGACGTTGCTGCGGCGACCGTGGGCCGAGCCATGGCCCCGTTCGTGGCAGACGCCGACGACGGGACGGGGGCGGGCTTCGCCACCGGCTCCGCGGATATGGCCACCTGCAAGGCGGTAGCGAATTCGCGTCCGCTCTGGAAACGCTGGGCCGGCGCCTTCGCCAACGCCTGCTTGAGCACCGCGTCCAGTTCCGGCACCAGCGCCAGGTTCAGCTCCGAAGGCGGCACCGGGTCTTCGCGCAGCACTTTGTACATGACGGTGGTGGTCGATTCGCCGGTGAACGGCTTTTCCCCGGTGAGCAGCTGGTAGAGGACAACGCCGCAGGAAAACAGGTCGCTACGCCCGTCCACCGGTTGGCTGGTGAACTGCTCGGGCGACATGTACGAGGGCGTGCCCAGCACCGCGCCGGTCTGGGTCAGCTCGGAAGCGCCAAGGCGGGCGATGCCGAAATCGGCGACCTTGACCCGGCCGTCCGCGAGCAGGATCAGGTTGGCGGGCTTGATGTCCCGGTGCACCACGCCCTGGGCATGCGCGTGGTCCAGCGCATCGAGGATCTCGCCCATCATCCGGCCGATCTGCGGCAGCGAAAACCGTTCGCCCCGCTCGAAGCAGTCCCGCAGCTCGCGACCGTCGACGAATTCCATCGCGATGAACGCTACCCGCTGCGGCGCCGGCGCGGGGGAGGCGGCGGGGAGCCGCGTGGCGTCATCGTCGCCGGCGTCCTGCGCGATATCTTCGCCATACTCGTAAATGGCGACGATGCCGGGATGGTTGAGGCGGCCCGCAGCCTGCGCTTCGCGCTTGAAACGCGCCAGCAGGTTGGTCGCCTCGCCGCCGCCGAGTTGTGACGGCAGGATGGTCTTGATGGCGACCCGGCGCTCGATCACCGGATCGAAGCCCTCGTACACGATGCCCATCGCGCCCCTGCCCAGGGTGCGGCGGATCTGGTATTTGCCCAGCTTGTTCATGACCGGCAGCGCTTGTGGGTCGATAGCAAGGCCGTCACCTCACTTGTACCTGGAGTCGATTTCCCATACGGCGGTCTGCACCAACCGCTGCACCATGGTGTCCAGACCGACCCCGCCCTTGGCGCCCTCCGACACGCCCATCACGCTGGTGGCATTGGCTCCCACCTCCATCTTCAGCTCCTTGTAGCCCTGGGCTATCTGCTCGGTGGTATTGGCGTCCATGATCTTGTAGCGCATGCCGATGAGCCAGACGCTGGTGGCTTCCTGGGTCTGTACCGAGCTGGTCACATGGCCCGCCGCCGCGGAGCCAAAGCCGCCAACCATTCCGATCAGCCCGCCCATGGCGCGGCCGTCGAAGCCCTTCCTGTTCTCGGCGATCTGCTCGGCCTTGAGAATGTCGAACTTGACCACCCACTTGGTGGTCTTGAGCTTGCCCATCTGCATGGTCTTGCGGGCCTGCTGAGCGTCGCCCAGGTTGTAGGCCAGAGAGACTTCCTGCAGCAAGTTGCCCAGGTTGGCGCGTTCGAGCACCGGGAAGTTGGCCTGCGACAGCTCCAGCTCACCGTAATCGGCGATGTTGTTGGGTCCGAACTTCTGGATGAAGTTGGCGTTGTTGCTCTTCACCTCGCCCGGGATCACCACCAGCGCGGGACCGCGCTTGGCCTTGTTGACGTAGTCAACCTCCTTGTAGGCGGCCGCGTCGGCGGCGGCGTTGGCCTGCTGCGAAGTGGAACTGCCCGCGTTGGGCGACGGATTGCCGAAGGTGGGCTGCGCCAGCACCGGCGCTGCGACCAGGCACAGGGCTGCCAGCAATGGACCGTGGAAAGACTTCGGGTAAAGCATGTCATGTCTCCTTGCAAGAACTGAAGATCCGCAACCCGTCAACGCAGGTCGGCGTTGCGGCAATAGTCGCTGTACAGTCGGGCCACGACCTCGTCGGCGCGTTCGTCGATCAAGGTCAGCGCCATGCCCGCAACGTCGCTGCCCGAGTAGCTCTGGTTGCTGGCACTGGCGGTGGATATCGCCCGGCCGGCCGAGTCGGTGAGCGTGAAGTTCATATTTACGCTCACCTGGTTGACCGGCATCATCGGATTGGCCATCGCGCTGGTGGCGATCACCCCGCGCAGCACATACTGCGCAGACAGGCGCCGCGCTGCGCTCAAGGCACGGTCGGGGTTGTTCTTGAAATACGCGTCGATCTCTTCCTGGGCGACTTGCCGGCGGATCTCCTCGGGCGAATAAGTCTTCAGCCCCACGGCCCGCAGGCGACGGTTAACGGCGTCGACATGGCGGCTGTAGCCGCCCTGGCCGGACATGACCTGGCCGTTGATCTCCTCGGCGAACAGCACCATGATCTTGCGATTGCGGATCCGGTTCAGGCAGGGAGTGGCCAGATGGATGGAAATGACGGCTTGCCGGTTGGCCTGAGCTGCGGCGTCGGCCCGTTCGTCGGCCGTTGGCTCGGAGAACTTGAAGCCCTGGGCTTGCGCACCGGCCGCGATAAAAAAGCACCAGAGCAAAATGGCCGATGATGTGCGCATCGCAAACAGCCTCAGGCGAAAGGAAGACATTATTATGGAATTGGGTATAGCTGGCAAATGGGCCCTGGTGTGCGGGGCCAGCAAGGGTTTGGGTTTCGGTTGCGCGCAGGCCCTGGTGCGCGAAGGCGTGCATGTAGTGATTGTTGCGCGCGGCGCGCAGGCGCTGGAGGCCGCGGTCGAAAAGCTCCTGGCTGATCCGGCGCGGCCGCCCGACACTGCGGTGCAGCACGTCGCCGCCGACATCACGACCGTGGAAGGGCGCGCCAAGGTGTTCGCGCTGCGCGGCGACTACGACATCGTCGTCACCAACGCCGGCGGACCGCCGCCAGGTGACTTCCGCGACTGGGACCGTGACGCGTGGATCAAGGCAGTGGATGCCAACATGCTCACGCCGATCGAATTGATCAAGGCCACGGTCGACAACATGGCGGCGCGCGGATTCGGGCGCATCGTCAACATCACGTCCAGTTCGGTGAAGGCGCCGATCGACATCCTGGGCCTGTCCAACGGCGCGCGCAGCGGCCTGACGGGCTTCGTGGCGGGCGTGGCGCGCACCACGAAGCTGGCGTCGGCCAACGTGACGATCAACAACTTGCTGCCCGGCACCTACGACACCGACCGCATCGCTACCACGATGGCCGCCGCGTCCAAGAAAACCGGCCAGCCGGTGGAAGTTCTCAAGGACGCGCGCCGCAAGCTGATTCCAGCGCAGCGATTCGGCGACCCCGCCGAATTCGGGGCGGCGTGCGCTTTCCTGTGCAGCCAGCACGCGAGCTACATCACCGGCCAGAACATCCTGACCGACGGCGGCGCCTATCCCGGCACCTATTGATCCGGCAATGGGGCAGCGGTGGCTGCGTTAGAACTGAAACAGCGTCAGCCCCAGGCCCAGGCTGGTCTGGGAATGGTTGTAGTCCAGCAAGGTCTCGCCGTAGCCGGTGAACAATTGCGCGTACCAGCGCAGTCCGGCCGGCTGGGCCTTGTTGACCGGGTAGGTCCAGTCCATCTGCAGTGAGCCGTGCTTCCATGAACCTGGGTTGGTGCGCCAGGTCATCGTCGAAGTCGCCAGGCCGTGCAGCCACGACGCCGTGATCTCCGTGCCGCCGATGTAGTGGACCAGGTCGGTGTTGTCGTCGTGCGCTGCCGGTTCATGGAGCCGCTGGTTGACGCGGAAGGTCAGCCCGAGCTCGCCACGGTCGAACGCCACCGCTTCGTACACCCGATTCCAGCTGCGCGACAGCGGATCGCTCTGCCCGTTGGACTGGTGGGCCAGGCCGAGCTGGGCCATGCGCCAGCGCCAGCCGCCGGGCAGCGTGCCCATCTTTTCGGGCACTGGAATCACATAGATCGCTTCGGGCTGGTAGTCGGTGCTGCGAAAGGGCGACGACTCCTGCGGGTTCCAGACCTGCCACAGCGAACGCTGGGTGTAGGCGAACCACAGGTCGGCGTCCGGCAATCCCAGGCCTTCGGCGACCTTGGCCCGCAGCGAGATCTGCAGCTTGGCTTCGAGCGGACGGTAGTTGATCTGGGCCGTTCCGGCGGGATGGGCGGGGCTGCCCGGCGTGGCGTTGATGCTGGACGTGTAATGCAGCGGCAGCACGAAATTGGGCAGGTAGGTCCGCACAACGAACGTGCCGCGCTTGGTGGCGGGCGTGAGTTCCCAGGTCCTGTCGAAAAAGGTGGAGACCAGCAGGCCCTCCGGCCATTCGCGCCCAGGTCGCGCCGTGTCGGCTGGCGCGGGAGCCGCAGCGCTTGAAGCAGCCGGGGCGCTCGATAAATCAGCCGCGCTCGAAGAGGGCGCCACTTTCGCCGGGGCTGTCGCGGCCGGCGCCGGGCTCGCGCCGGCCTTGCCGAACAGCGCGTCGTAGCAGGCCAGGCGCCGCGCCGCGTCGGCCTCGCTCAAACAGTCGGCCACGGCCTGGGCGTTGACAGCAGGCGCGATCAGCACCAGCGCCGCGGCAGCGACCCGCATTCGCCGGCTGGCGGTCGCGGCGAGGAAACGCGAGGGGTTACAGCAATGCACGAGCAATCCTTTTGAGGCAGGAACCCCATCCCCGGCGCAATCAGCGTCGGGACGACACGACGATCCCGCCGACGATCAGCGCGAAGGCGATCGCGTGGTAGAGATGGGGCAGTTCGCCCAGGAACGCAGCCGACATCAAGGCCGCGAACAAAGGCGTCAGGTTGGAAAAGAATCCAGCGATGCTGGGGCCCACGCGCTGGACCCCGACACCCCAGCAGCGATAGGCCACGATCGCCGGGCCGACGGCGACATAGATCAATGCGGCCGCCAGCGGCCAGCCCCAGTGGATGCGAGGATCGGTCAGCGCCCATTCGCCGGCGGCGAACAAGCCGGACCAGCCCAGACCCATGACCATCTGGGCCATCAGGAAGGCGGCCCAGTCGCCGCGAATGGCCTTCGGGTCGCCCGGGCGGACCAGGAGCCAGCTGTACGCCGCCCAGGAGGCGGTGGCCAGCAGGATATAGAAATCCCCGGGCACCAACTGGACGCGCAGCAGCACCTGCCACTCGCCGCGGCCGAGCACGATCAGCACCCCGGCAATGGACAACAGGGCGCCGGCCAGTTGCCGGTGCGTGACCCGCTGGCCGAAGAAAAGCGCTCCGATGCCCAGCATCCAGACGGGTGTGCTGGCCGCGACCAGGGTCACGTTGAGCGGCGTGGACGTCTTCAGCGCGAGATATTGCAGCGCGTTGTAGGCGCCCACGCCAAGCAGGCCCAGCAACGCAAAACGCTTCCAGTTCGGCCACAAGCCGCTGCCGGACCGCAGCACCCAGCCGCCGGCGGGCAGCAGCAGTGCAAAGGCGAGCAGCCAGCGCAGGAAATTGAGGGTGATGGGGGGCACGAGCCCCTGTACCAGCCGGCCGATCACGGCATTGCCCGCCCACAGCAGAGGCGGGACCGTGAGCAGGGCGGCGGTGCGCAAGGTGAGGTGTTGATTCATGGCGAAGCCGGCAGTTTAGGGGGCGGCGCACCGCCGGGCTGGCGCAAGGCTTGCCGATTCATGGCAGGATGCGCGTGACATTTTTCGTGGCACGATGGTGCCGCCACGTTTCCCAACAGGAGCTTTCCCATGAGCAGAGCCGTACAAATCGCCCAGATCGGCGGTCCCGAACAGTTGAAGGTCGTCGACGTCAAGGTCGGTGAGCCCGGCGCCGGTGAAATCCGCATCCGTCACAAGGCCGTGGGGCTGAATTTCATCGACGTGTATCACCGCACCGGCCTGTATCCGCTGCCGCTGCCCGCCACCATCGGCATGGAGGCTTCCGGGGTGGTGGAAGCCGTCGGCCCGGGCGTGACGCACCTGAAGGCGGGCGATCGCGCCGCCTATGCCAGCGCGCCGCCCGGCAGCTATTGCGAAGCGCGGGTCATGCCGGCCAAGACTGTCTGCAAATTGCCCGATGCCATCGACTTCGACACCGGCGCGGCCATGATGCTCAAGGGGCTGACGGCCCAATACCTGCTGAAAAGGACGCAGCCACAGGGCGGGCTGAACGCGGGTGACGTCGTGTTGTTCCATGCGGCCGCGGGCGGGGTGGGCCTGATTGCCTGCCAATGGGCCAAGGCGATGGGCCTGCAACTGATTGGCACCGCGGGATCCGACGCGAAATGTGCGCTGGCCAAGGAACATGGTGCGGCCCATGTGATCAACTATTCCAAGGAGGACTTCCTGGCGCGCGTGAAGGAAATCACCGGCGGCAAGGGTGTCAAGGTGGTGTACGACTCGGTGGGCAAGGACACCTGGGACAAGTCGCTGGACTGCCTGTCGCCCTTCGGGTTGATGGCCAGTTTCGGCAATGCTTCGGGGCCGGTGCCGCCGTTCGCGCCCGGCATCCTGGGGATGAAGGGTTCGCTGTACGTCACGCGCCAGACCCTGTTCACGCACATCGCCACCCGCGAGGCCTGCCAGGCGATGGCGGACGACCTGTTCCAGGCCGTCACTTCCGGCCAGGTGAAGATCCGGATCGACCAGCGCTATCCGCTGGACCAGATTCAGCAGGCGCACCGCGACCTGGAAGCGCGCAAGACCACCGGTTGCACCATCATCACGCTCTGACCGCCGGTGCCGGCAAGGTCAGCCGCGGCGGTTGCACCGACCGCCCTGGTTCAGCCGCGCGGGACGCGCCTCGACGGCGGATGAGCGGCGTGTCCTACAGGTGCCAGGCCTTGCCGCTTGCATTTTGCGCAAGCGTGGGCGCGATAGAGTGACTCCAAGACGCGAGACCCGTGGCATGCCGCCGGCCGGGCGGGTCTCTATTGGAGAAGCGAAATGAAGTTCCGTGCTTACATCGTCGAGGACAGCCCGACGATTCGTGAGAACCTCATCGAGGCGCTGCACGAAATGGCGTTGGTGGATGCGGTGGGTACCGCCGAGACCGAGAACGAGGGCAAGCGATGGCTGGCCCAGAACCACGATTACTGGGATCTGGCCATCATCGACCTGTTCCTCAAGGAGGGCAGCGGGCTGAACATCCTCGAAGCCTGCCGCTTCCGGCGACCGACCCAGAAGATGGTGGTTCTGAGTAACCACGCCACCAACGACGTGCGCTGGCGCTGTGCCCAACTGGGGGCCGATGCGGTTTTCGACAAATCCACCGAGATCGACGCGCTGGTCGACTTCTGCATCAAGGAGCGGGTGAAGGTCGACCCCGGCGGCTAGCGGACGCTTGGAAGGTCGACAGCAAGCGGCGTCTCGCAGTGCTGAGCCGGCTACGCCGGTACAGCCCTCGAACGCCTCCGCCTCCTGATGAGTGCAAGCGCAACAGCCGCAGCGAGCACCGCGATTGCGCCGATCTTGATGACCGCACGCCCTCCGGGCTGGTCGAGGTTTTCGTCCCACCATGTGCGGCTGGCTTCTCCGGGCGCGGGCGAGGCAAAGGCGACGACGGCATCTGCCGTTTCGGCGCCGGCCTCACCGTGGCCGCCAGCAGCAATGACGACGTATTGACGCCCCTTCCACACGTAGGTGATGGGGGTGGCCATTCCCGCCGCCGGAAGCCGGCCGCGCCAGATTTCAGCGCCATTCTTCGCGTCGAATGCGCGCAGGTAGCGATCCATCGCGGCGCCGATGAAGACGAGCCCGCCCGCAGTCGCAATCGGTCCGCCGAGATTGGGCGTTCCGGTGTGCAGGGCGATTCCCAGGGGCAGGAGGTCCTCGGTGGTGCCGAGCGGCTTCTCCCACAGCAGGCGGTGGCTCTTCAGGTCGAGTGCGGCCAGCGTGCCCCAGGGCGGCGGGTTGCATGGCGCGCCGAACGGCGACACGACCAACTCCCGCAGCATTCCGAACGGGGCGCCCTCCTGGGGACTGACCTCCTTGCCGGCGCTGCGAGCCTTGAAGTCGGCGTAATCCGAGCGCGGAATCAGCCGGATGGCGTGCGCGGCACGCGACGTGTTGACATACACCACGCCGGCCGGGTCGACGGCGCCGCCGCCCCAGTTCGCGCCTCCTCCCGTGAACGGGAAAACGAGCGTGCCCTGCAGCGATGGCGGCGTGTAGAGGCCTTCATTGCGCAGGGCCGCTATCCGGTCGCGACACGCCCCTCGGTCGAAGGAGGTGAAGCCGAACGCGCCCTCCGGCCGCAGCTCGGATGGGACCAGCGGCGGCAGATCGACCGGGAACGTCTGTGTCGGCGACAGCTGCTCGCCCGGCGCGCCGCCCTGCGGTACCGCGCGTTCTTCGACCGGGTAGACCGGCTGCCCGGTGTCGCGGTCCAGGACGAACACGAAGCCCTGCTTGGTCGCCTGCACGACGACATCGCGCGGCTTGCCGTCGATCTCCAGCGTCGTCAGCGTCGGCTGCGCCGGGACGTCGTAGTCCCACACGTCGTGCTTGACGATCTGGAAAGCCCACGCGAGCGAGCCGTCGGTGGCATGCAGCGCCACGACGGAGTCGGCGTTGCGGTTGGCGCCCGGGCGCGAGCCGCCGAAGAAGTCAGGGCTCGGGCTCGATGTGGGCAGAAAGACAAGGCCACGCTTCTCGTCGACCGACATCGGTGCCCACACATTGGCGGCGCCAGCGCTGATCCCGGGCTCGAGCGGCTCCCATTGCCATCGGGGCGCGCCGGTGCGGGCGTCGAACGCACGCACACGCCCCGATGGCGCTCCCACGCGCACGTTGTCGCCGATCGCCGCGCCGACGATCACCACGTCACCAGCGACAACCGGCGCCGAGGAGACCTGCACTTCGCCCGGCCAGACAACCTTGCCGATGTCCAGGCTCACCTGCCCCTCTCGTCCAAAGCCTGGACAGGGACGACCGCTGCGTGAGTCAAGGGCGAGCAGTCGACCATCGACCGTCGCGCTGAGGATGCGCAGCGCGCAGACGGCATCGGCGCGCGCCTGCGGGTCGCGCCACTGGGCGACACCTCGGCAATTGAAGCGATTGGCTGGACGCCGGTCGGTGGTGACCCGGGGGTCAAAGCGCCAGGCCGGGGCGCCAGTGCCGGGATCGAGAGCGATCACCTCATTGAATGACGAGCAGAGCACCAGTTTGTCGCCCGCAAGAATTGGCGTGGTTTCGAACTTGACGCGGCGCATCACGGCCGGCGCACGCTGTGCCAGGTCACCGGTTCGATAGAGCCACTGCTGCCGCACGGCGCCGACGTTGTCGGCTGTGATGAGCCCCGCCGCGCTGTAGCGCGTGCCCCCGGCGTCGTTTCCATAATGGTCCCAGCCGGGAGTGCCTTCCTCGGCGCACGCACCAGTGACCGACAGCAGTATCAGGAAGGCCGGCGCGTGCAACATCATCGCGCTGAGCCTGCGGAATACCCCGGCCGGGGCGTTGTCGCCCGCCGAGACGTTGTCAAAGATCGACCTGATGCGCTTACGCGTGGGCATGCCTCTTCCCATGAAACCGGCGCCGACTGTGCACTCGCAGTATGGTTGATCGACGGATCGAGGGCAGTCCAACGACGACCGACGGTCCGGGGCGGATTCGCCGGGCCGGCGCCTGAGCGAGACCAGTGAGGACGTCGGCCCGCAACAGAATCAGCCGGGCGCGCCGAGCCGAATCGGCTGCGCGCCAGGTTCTCAGGGGCCGTCGGCCAGTTGGGCCTGTCTCAGCCGGTTCGGAGCCAGGGCGCCGGCAGAGTCCAGGATCGGGTAGGCGATCGAGCAGATGTGCGAGTTGATGCGCTTCAGGTCGCTGATCAGGTCGATGTGCAGCGAGCTGGTCTCGATGCTCTGCATGGTGTTGCCCGACAGCCGGTCCAGGTGGGTTGTGGCGTAG
>JAAOZX010000011.1 GCA_012274225.1 Comamonadaceae bacterium
AGTCCGGCATCATCTACGTCGGCGCGGAAGTGCAGCCGAGCGACACGCTGGTAGGCAAGGTCACGCCCAAGGGCGAGACCACGCTGACGCCGGAAGAAAAGCTGCTGCGCGCGATCTTCGGCGAGAAGGCGTCCGACGTGAAGGACACTTCGCTGCGGGTGGACCAGGGCTCGCAGGGCACCGTGATCGACGTGCAGGTCTTCACCCGTGAAGGCATCCAGCGCGACAAGCGGGCCCAGCAGATCATCGACGACGAGCTCAAACGCTTCCGCCTGGACCTGAACGACCAGCTGCGCATCGTCGAGGCCGACGCGTTTGACCGGATTGAGAAGCTGCTCAATGGCAAGGTCGCCAACGGCGGCCCGCAAAAGCTCGCCAAGGGCACCAAGATCGACAAGGCGTACCTGGCATCGGTCGAGAAGTTCCATTGGTTCGACATCCGCCCGGCCGACGACGAAGTGGCGTCGCAGCTCGAGTCGATCAAGAACTCGCTGGAGCAGACCCGCCACAGCTTCGACCTGGCCTTCGAAGAAAAGCGCAAGAAGCTGACGCAGGGTGACGAGCTGCCGGCCGGCGTGTTGAAGATGGTCAAGGTCTACCTGGCCGTCAAGCGCCGCCTGCAACCGGGCGACAAGATGGCCGGCCGCCACGGCAACAAGGGCGTGGTGTCCAAGATCGTTCCGGTCGAGGACATGCCCTATATGGCCGACGGCACGCCGTGCGACATCGTGCTCAACCCGCTGGGCGTGCCTTCGCGCATGAACGTGGGCCAAGTGCTCGAGGTGCACCTGGGCTGGGCCGCCAAGGGCATCGGAAACCGCATCGGCGACATGCTGCAGCACGAGGCCAAGCAGGCCGAGCTGCGCAAGTTCCTGGACCAGCTGTACAACAGCTCGGGCCGCAAGGAGGATCTGGCGTCGCTGTCCGACGTGGACGTGCTGGAGATGGCCGACAACCTGTCCAAGGGCGTGCCTTTCGCCACGCCGGTGTTCGACGGCGCCTCGGAAGAGGAAATCCGCGCGATGCTGAAGCTGGCCTACCCGGAAGAAGTCGCGAAGGTCAAGGGCCTCACCGGCACCCGCACCCAGGCGATGCTGTACGACGGCCGCAGCGGCGACCAGTTCGAGCGTCCGGTCACGGTGGGCTATATGCACGTGCTGAAACTGCACCACCTGGTCGACGACAAGATGCACGCCCGTTCCACCGGCCCGTACAGCCTGGTCACGCAGCAACCGCTGGGCGGCAAGGCCCAGTTCGGCGGCCAGCGCTTCGGCGAGATGGAAGTGTGGGCGCTGGAAGCCTATGGCGCCGCCTACACCCTGCAGGAGATGCTCACCGTGAAGTCCGACGACGTGCAGGGTCGCACCAAGGTGTACGAGTCGATCGTCAAGGGCGAGCACGCCATCGAAGCCGGCATGCCGGAATCGTTCAATGTCCTGGTCAAGGAAATCCGTTCCTTGGGCATCGACATGGAACTCGAGCGCTCCTAATTCGAAGGGAACAGATACATGAAATCACTACTCGACCTGTTCAAGCAGTTCACGCCGGACGAGCATTTCGATGCCATCCGCATCGGCATGGCTTCGCCCGAGAAGATCCGCTCGTGGTCTTTCGGCGAAGTGAAGAAGCCCGAAACCATCAACTACCGCACCTTCAAGCCCGAGCGTGACGGCCTGTTCTGCGCCAAGATCTTCGGCCCGATCAAGGACTACGAATGCCTGTGCGGCAAGTACAAGCGCCTGAAGCACCGCGGGGTCATCTGCGAGAAGTGCGGCGTTGAGGTCACGCAGACCAAGGTGCGCCGCGAGCGCATGGGTCACATCGACCTGGCCGCACCCTGCGCGCACATCTGGTTCCTGAAATCCCTGCCGTCGCGGCTGGGCCTGGTGCTGGACATGACGCTGCGCGACATCGAGCGTGTGCTGTACTTCGAAGCCTACGTGGTTACCGATCCCGGCATGACGCCGCTGAAGAAGTTCAGCATCATGTCAGAGGACGACTACGAGGCCAAGCGCAAGGAATACGGCGACGAGTACGTTGCCAAGATGGGCGCCGAGGGCATCAAGGACCTGTTGATGGGGATCGACCTCGACATTGAGATCGAGAAGCTGCGCGGCGACCTGACCGGCTCCGAAGTCAAGGTCAAGAAGAACGCCAAGCGCCTGAAGGTGCTGGAAGCCTTCAAGAAGTCCGGCATCAAGCCCGAGTGGATGGTGATGGACGTGCTGCCGGTGCTGCCGCCGGACCTGCGCCCGCTGGTGCCGCTGGATGGCGGCCGGTTCGCGACCTCCGACCTGAACGACCTTTATCGCCGCGTCATCAACCGCAACAGCCGGCTGCGCCGTCTGCTGGAGCTCAAGGCCCCGGAGATCATCGCGCGCAACGAAAAGCGGATGCTGCAGGAAGCGGTGGATTCGCTGCTGGACAACGGCCGTCGCGGCAAGGCGATGACCGGTGCCAACAAGCGGGCGCTGAAGTCGCTGGCCGACATGATCAAGGGCAAGAGCGGCCGGTTCCGCCAGAACCTGCTGGGCAAGCGCGTCGACTACTCGGGCCGTTCGGTCATCGTGGTCGGCCCGACCCTGAAGCTGCACCAGTGCGGCCTGCCCAAGCTGATGGCCCTGGAACTGTTCAAGCCGTTCATCTTCTCGCGCCTGGAAGCCATGGGCATCGCCACCACCATCAAGGCGGCGAAGAAGGAGGTCGAATCCGGCACGCCGGTTGTGTGGGACATCCTGGAAGAGGTGATCAAGGAACACCCGGTGATGCTCAACCGCGCACCGACGCTGCACCGCCTGGGCATCCAGGCGTTCGAGCCGATCCTGATCGAAGGCAAGGCGATCCAGTTGCACCCGCTGGTCTGCGCCGCTTTCAACGCCGACTTCGACGGCGACCAGATGGCCGTCCACGTGCCGCTGTCGGTGGAAGCGCAGATGGAGTGCCGCACCCTGATGCTGGCCTCCAACAACGTGCTGTTCCCGGCCAACGGCGAGCCTTCCATCGTCCCGTCGCAGGACGTGGTGCTGGGCCTGTACTACACGACGCGTGAACGAACCAACGCCAAGGGCGAAGGGATGATCTTCGCGGACGTGGGCGAGGTCCAGCGCGCGCTGGATGCCGAGCAGGTCGTGCTCACCGCCAAGGTCAACGTCCGCATCACCGAGTGGAACAAGGACAAGGAAACCGGCGAATTCGTGCCGTCCACGTCGATCGTCGAAACCACCGTGGGCCGCGCGCTGCTGTCGGAAATCCTGCCCAGGGGCCTGCCGTTCTCCAACCTGAACAAGGCGCTGAAGAAGAAGGAGATCTCGCGGCTGATCAACACCTCGTTCCGCAAGTGCGGCCTGAAAGAAACCGTGGTGTTCGCCGACAAGCTGCTGCAAAACGGTTTCCGGCTGGCCACCAAGGCCGGCATCTCGATCGCCGTCGACGACATGCTGGTGCCGCCGCAAAAGCCCGCGATCATCGCGCGGGCCGAGAAGGAAGTGAAGGAGATCGAGCAGCAATACGTCTCGGGCCTGGTCACGGCCGGCGAGCGCTACAACAAGGTGGTGGACATCTGGGGCAAGGCCGGCGACGAAGTGTCCAAGGTCATGATGGCTCAGCTGGCCAAGGAAAAGACCATCGACCGGCACGGCAAGGAAGTGGACCAGGAGTCGTTCAACTCCATCTACATGATGGCCGACTCCGGCGCTCGCGGGTCGGCCGCCCAGATCCGCCAGCTGGCGGGCATGCGCGGCCTGATGGCCAAGCCGGACGGCTCGATCATCGAGACCCCGATCACGGCCAACTTCCGCGAAGGCCTGAACGTGCTGCAGTACTTCATCTCCACCCACGGCGCCCGCAAGGGCCTGGCGGACACGGCGTTGAAGACCGCGAACTCGGGCTACCTGACGCGCCGCCTGGTCGACGTGACGCAGGACCTGGTCGTCACCGAAGTCGATTGCGACACCCACGACGGCTCGCTGATGCGCGCCATCGTCGAGGGTGGCGAAGTGATCGAGTCGTTGCGCGACCGCATCCTGGGCCGCGTCGCGGCCGAGGACGTCCTGCATCCGGAAACCCGCGAGCCGATGGCGACGGCCGGCACCATGCTGGACGAAGACCTGATCGACGCGCTCGAGAGCGCCGGGGTCGACGAAGTCAAGGTCCGCACCGCGCTCACCTGCGCCACCCGCTTCGGCATTTGCGCCAAGTGCTACGGCCGCGACCTCGGTCGCGGCGGGCTGGTCAACGTCGGCGAGGCGGTGGGCGTCATTGCCGCCCAGTCGATCGGCGAGCCGGGCACGCAGCTGACCATGCGGACTTTCCACATCGGCGGCGCCGCGTCGCGCGCGGCCATCGCCTCGAGCGTCGATGCCAAGTCCAACGGTGTGATCGGCTTCAACAGCACGATGCGCTATGTGACCAACAGCAGGGGCGAACTGGTGGTGATCGCCCGCTCCGGCGAGATCGTCATCCATGACGAGCACGGCCGCGAGCGCGAGCGCCACAAGGTGCCGTACGGCGCTGTGCTGGCCGTGAAGGCCGACCAGCCGATCAAGGCCGGCGGGGTGCTGGCCAACTGGGACCCGCTGACCCGCCCGATCATCACGGAATTCGCCGGCAAGGTGAAGTTCGAGAACGTCGAGGAAGGCCTGACGGTCGCGCGGCAGGTGGACGAGGTCACCGGACTGTCCACCCTCGTGGTCATCAAGTTCGACCCGAAGCGCTCGGCCAAGCTGATCCGCCCGCAGGTCAAGCTGATCGACGCCGCCGGCAACGAGGTGAAGATCCCCGGCACTGACCACTCGGTGACGATCGGCTTCCCGGTCGGCTCGCTGATCCAGGTGCGCGACGGCCAGGACGTGGGCGGTGGCGAAGTGCTGGCCCGTATCCCGATCGAAGGCCAGAAGACCCGCGACATCACGGGCGGCTTGCCGCGCGTGGCCGAGCTGTTCGAAGCCCGTTCGCCCAAGGACAAGGGCGTGCTGGCCGAGATCACCGGCACGGTGTCGTTCGGCAAGGAGACCAAGGGCAAGATCCGGATGCAGATCACGGATCAGGACGGCAAGGTCTGGGAAGAGCTGGTGCCCAAGGAGAAGAACATCCTGGTGCACGAAGGCCAGGTGGTCAACAAGGGTGAGTCCGTGGTGGACGGCCCGGCCGACCCGCAGGACATCCTGCGCCTGCTGGGCGCGGAGGAGTTGGCGCGCTACATCGTCGACGAGGTGCAGGACGTCTATCGCCTGCAGGGCGTGAAGATCAACGACAAGCACATCGAGGTGATCGTGCGCCAGATGCTGCGCCGTGTGGTGGTCGACGCCGTGGGCGACGCCAACTACATCGCCGGTGAGCAGGTCGAGCGCTCGGAAATCCTGGACACCTGCGACGCGCTGCGCGCCGAAGGGAAGATCCCGCCGACGTTCAGCAACCTGTTGCTGGGCATCACCAAGGCCTCGCTGTCGACCGACTCGTTCATCTCCGCGGCTTCCTTCCAGGAAACCACCCGCGTGCTGACCGAAGCGGCGATCATGGGCAAGCGCGACGAGTTGCGCGGACTGAAGGAAAACGTCATCGTCGGCCGACTGATTCCGGCGGGTACGGGTATGGCGTACCACCAGGCGCGCAAGGCCAAGGACCAGATGGACGAGGCCGAGCGCCGCGCCATCGCCGACTCGGAGGCGGCCGAGCTGGCCGCCGCCACCGAAGCGGCGGCGGTGCCCGAGACCAGCGAAGGCGCGGCCACCGAGTAAGCGCAGCCCGGTTTCACCCGTAAACTGTGAGCCCCGACCCATTCCTGGGCCGGGGCTTTTTTTATCCCGTGAACGTGTCGACACCGATTGCTTTCTGGATCATCGCCGCCGTCCTGGGGTTCTGGGTTGTGGGCGCCTACAACCGCCTGGTGCGGCTGCGGGCCGAGGCGATCGCCGCTTTCACCGGGCTGGAGACCGAGTTGATCCAACAGGTGGAATTGGTGCGGAAGCACTTGCCGGTGACGGAGGCGACCATGCCGGCGGCGCTCGAGCCCGAGGGCTCGATCTGGGCCGGACTGCATGGCGCGGCGGCGCAATGCGCGGTGTCGCTTGCCGCCGCGCGCAACCGGCCGCTGGAGCCGCAGGGCATCGCCGCCCTGGGTGCGGCGCGCGACGTGCTGGGCATGGCCTGGGCCCGGGCCGAGCGCGACGATGCGCACGACC
>JAAOZX010000059.1 GCA_012274225.1 Comamonadaceae bacterium
CAGCGCACCACGTACGCCATGGCCTCCTTGCCGCTCATCAGTTGGCGAACGACGGTATCGATCAGGCCTTCGTCGACCAGGGACTGCAGGCGGGGCGGGGTTCTCATGGGGCATTGTCGGGCACATGGGACATCGCCGCTGACGGCGCGCAAACCATGGTTCCTGGTTTCATGAAGTAATTCCGTCGCTGCGCGGACCTTCGTACCCGCATCGCAGCCGAACGGGCTCATGTCCTACGTCGAGATTCCACGGTGGCGCTCATCGAAATGCGTTCCTGCCGCGTAGCCTGAAGGGAGGGTGCCGCCGGCTTGGCGGATGGATTTTTCTCAGGAGAAGACAATGAACAGGCTATTGAAGAGTGCATTGGCGGTGGCTGCGGTGGCCATTGCCGCACACGCGACCGCGCAGGTCACGATCTACCAGGACAATGACTTCAGGGGGCAGTCCTTCACGACCGACCGGGATGTCGACAACTTCCAGCCAATCGGCTTCAACGATCGGGCCTCGTCGGTCGTGGTGCAGCGCGACAACTGGGTGGCCTGCGAACATGCCGGGTACGGCGGCAAATGCGTGATCCTGCAGCCCGGCCGCTATCCGGAGTTGTCGTCGCTGGGCCTGAACGACCGCATTTCGTCGGTGCGCAGGGCGGACGTCAATGACCGCGTCGGGGACAACCGCTATGTGCCCGGTCCGACGGTCCAGGATAATGCCCGGCCTGGCGCCCAGATCACCTTTTACGAGAACAACGGCTTCCAGGGCAGGGCCTTCACGGCCGACCGCGCCATCGACGACTTCAGCCGCGCCGGCTTCAACGACCGCGCTTCGTCGATCGACGTGCGCGGCGACAGCTGGGTGGCCTGCGAAGATGCCCGGTACCAGGGCCGCTGCGTGATCCTGCAGCCCGGCCGTTATCCGTCGCTGTCCGCGACGGGCCTGAACGACCGGATCTCGTCGGTGCGCAGGGCCGACGTCAACGACCGCGGCGGGGACAACCGCTTTGCGCCCGGGCCGACTGTCCAGGGGTACGCCCAGCCTGGGGCCGAGATCACCTTCTACGAGGGCGAGGGCTTCCGAGACAAGGCATTCACGACCGATCGCGCCATCGAGGACTTCAGCCGCGTCGGCTTCAACGACCGCGCTTCGTCGGTCGACGTTCGCGGCGACAACTGGGTGGCCTGCGAAGATGCTCGGTTCCAGGGCCGCTGCGTGATCCTGCAGCCCGGCCGTTGTCCGGAGTTGTCCTCGCTGGGCCTGAACGACCGCATTTCGTCGGTGCGCCGGGCAGACGTCAACGACCGCGTCTCGGGCAACCGCAATGCACCTACCGGCGCCTACGACTATCGGCGCCGGGGTGGAGAGCAGACGTTTGAGGCCAGCGTCACTTCGGTGCGCGCCGTCGTCGGCACACCGCAGCAGCGCTGCTGGGTGGAACGCGAACAGATCAGCCCGAACAACACCAACGCGAACATCCCCGCCGCGCTGGCCGGCGCCGTGATCGGCGGCATCCTGGGCCACCAGGTCGGCGGCGGAAGCGGCAAGGACGCCGCGACGGCCTTGGGCGCAGTGGGCGGTGCCGTGGTAGGCGCCAACGTGGGCCGCAACAGCAGCGGGCAACCAGTGCAAACACAGGACGTCCGGCGTTGCGACCAGCCCGTCGCGCAGGCCCGCCCCGACTACTGGGACGTCACCTACGTGTTCCGGGGCCAGGAGCACCACATCCAGATGGCGGCGCCCCCTGGATCGACCGTGACGGTCAACGGCGAAGGCGAGCCGCGGGTGTAGTGCCTCTGCGCCCTGCGCCCCGGCGTCGAGCGCTCACCATCTTCGTCGCGCAACGCGCGCAGGCGGGTCGCAGTACTCGCCCTCGCAGGCGATGGGCAGCAGTGCCTGTTGCCGCGCGGGCGTGCGGCTGTCGGCAAATTCCCGGGATCTGCGCTACATTGCGCCAAAACCACCGGAGACAACGATGACGGCGAAGCAGTGCTTTCCTCTGCGCCTATGGCGCACCGCCCTTGGCGTGTTCGCCGCATTTGCGGCCTTCGCGGCCCATGGCGCCGATTACCCGGCGCCCCAGGAGGGCAGTTGGATCGCCAAGGACTTCCGCTTTCACACGGGCCAGGTGCTGGCGGAGCTGCGCATCCACTACGTGACGGTCGGCGCGGCGACGGGCGAGCCGGTGCTCATCCTGCACGGCACCACCGGGTCGGCCAAGAGCATGCTGACGCCGGCCTTCGCAGGCGAGCTGTTCGGCGCCGGCCAACCGCTGGACGCGAGCCGCTACTACATCATCATTCCCGACGCCATCGGCACCGGTCAAACGGCCAAACCTTCCGACGGGCTGCGCGCGAGCTTTCCCCGCTACAACTACGACGACATGGTCGACGCGCAACACCGGCTGGTACAGGAGCACCTGGGTGTGAAGCACCTGCGCGCGGTGATGGGCAATTCGATGGGGGGCATGCAGACCTGGATGTGGGGCATGAAGTATCCCGGCGAGATGGACGCCCTCGTTCCCATGGCGTCGCAGCCCGCCGAGATGTCCAGCCGCAACTGGATGATGCGCCGCCTGATCGTGGATTCGATCCGCAACGACCCCGAGTGGAACGACGGCAACTACAAGAAGCAGCCGCGCAGCGCGCAATTTGCTTCCGTGTTCTTCGGCATCGCCACCAGTGGCGGCTCGCTGGCCACCTACAAGGCCGCGCCGACGCGGGCGCAGGCGGACAGGATTCTCGATGCGCGCCTCACCGCGCCGTTTCCGCTGGACGCCAACGACGTCCTGTACCAGTGGGACTCGTCGGGCGACTACAACCCCTCGGCGGGCCTGGAGCGCATCCAGGCCGCCGTGCTGGCGATCAACTCCGCCGACGACGAACGCAACCCGCCCGAGACCGGCATCATGGATCGCGCGATGAAGCGGCTGGCGAACGGCAGCTACTACCTCATTCCCGCCAGCGACCAGACCGCAGGTCACGGCACGACCGGGCAGGCCAGGTGGTACAAGGCGCAGTTGGCGCTGTTCCTGACGGCGGCGCCGCGGCGGGGGCGGTAGGGGCAGGCGAACCACGCGGCGCATCGCCGCGTCCCGGCCGCTGGCGACGGCTGCGCTGCTTTGCGACCGCCGTGTATCCGCCGTGTATCCGCGAGGAAATTCCCGCCCCCGGCGGGCGCGGCGCGCCGTAGACTGCCGCCATGAGCAGTCACTCGTCACTGGCGATGCCCGACAGTGACGGGGCCATTCCCCTGTCGCAGGTGCAGGCGTTGCGCCGGGTGGCCTTGGCAGTGGCCCACCCGGGCGGTCCGGCCCTGTTCACCGACCTGGCGCGGGAGCTGGCGGCGAGCCTTGACGCGGCGATGGTCTTCATTGCGGTGTTCGCCGACGAATCGCGCAGCGTGATGCGCACCCTGGCGGCCTGCCTGGATGGCGACACGCTGCGCAACTTCGACTATCCGCTCGAAGGCTCTCCCTGCGCCGACGTGGTCGGGCATTCGTCGCAGTTCATCCGGTCGGGCTTGCTTCCTAAACTCGCGGCCGGCTCGCTGTCGGCCCGCAAGGGCATGGATTCGTTCGCGGCCTTTGCCCTGAACGACAGCGCGGGCGAGCCGCTCGGCCTGCTGGTGGCGATGGACCGGCGCCCGGTTGCCGGCGGCGACGCCGGTCACGCCGAGGCCATGCTCAAGATCATCGCGGGGCGGGTGGCGGCCGACATCGAGCGCGAGCGCACCGACGAAGCCCTGCGGGCGGTGGCGCTCGCGGTGTCCGGGTCGCGCAGCGGGACCGTGTTCGACGAACTGGCGCGCCTGCTGGCCACGATCCTGCACGTCGAGGTGGCCTTCATCGCGCGCTACGAGCCGGCGCAGCCGGCCATGCTGCGCGTGCTGGCCATGTCCTACGACGGCCAGCTGCTGCAGGGCATCACCTATCCCATCGCCGGCACGCCCTGCGAAACGGTGCTGGCCCAGCGCTTCAGGGCCTATCCCGCCGACCTGCAGGCGCTGTTC
This sequence comes from Comamonadaceae bacterium, assembly GCA_012274225.1. GTDB lineage: Bacteria > Pseudomonadota > Gammaproteobacteria > Burkholderiales > Burkholderiaceae_C > Ramlibacter. The sequence goes on from JAAOZX010000059.1 coordinate 4,003, forward strand.
CCGCAGGATCAGGACGCCCGCGCGCAGTGCACCGACAGTTACGCGGGGCATCCCCTGGTGGCGCTGGACGGGTCGCCGCTGGGCATCGTATCGGTGGCGTCGCGGCGCCCTTTGACCCAGCTGGACCGGGTCGAATCCACGCTCAAGATCTTCGCGGTGCGCGCCGCGGCGGAGATCGAGCGGCTGCGCGCCAGCGAAGCGCTGAAGCGTTCCGAGGCGAGCTACCGGGCCATTTTCGAGGCCTCGGAGGACGCGATCTTCATCCACGACTGGGAGACCGGCGCGACGCTCGACGTCAACACCAAGGCTTGCGAAACCTACGGCTTCAGCCGCGAGGAACTGCGCCGCGCCTCCAGCGCCGACACCTGCTCGGGCGTGTTCCCCTACACCGGCGAGGAGGCGCTGCGCCTGATGCAACTGGCCCGGCTGGGGCGCTGTCCGCCGTTCGAATGGCAGCGCCGCAACAAGGACGGCAGCCTGCACTGGGACGAAGTGCGGCTCAAGCCCGTCATGCTCGACGGCCGCCCGCATCTGCTGGCCTTCAGCCGCGAGATCACGGCGCAGAAGCAGGCGCTGGAAGACCTGCGGGTGCGCGAAGAGCAGTACCGGGCGATCTTCGAGACCTCGCAGGACGGCCTGTTCATGTGGGACGAAAGCCTGCGCATCGTGGACGTGAACCCGGCCGGCCTCGCGCTGTATGGTTACCGGCGCGAGGACCTCATCGGCCAGACCTATCCGGGCACCATGCCGCAGGACTACGTGCGCGAGCGGCTGCAACTGGTGCGGCGGGCGCTGGCCGGCGAGAACATCCACCTGGAGACCACCGTGTTGCGGCCCGACGGCAGCAGCTTCGACGCCGACCTGCGGGTGATGCCGTTCGTGCAGCGCGGGCAGCCGCACGCGCTGGCCGTGCTGCGCGACATCGGCGAGCGGCGGCGGCGCGAGCGCGAATTGCAGCGCAGCGAGGCGCGCTTCCGCGCCACCGTCGAGGCCGCGTTCGACAGCGTCGTGGTGATGGACAGCCGGGGCAACATCGTCGAGTTCAATGCGGCGGCGGAGCGGGTGTTCGGCCATCGCCGCGAGGATGTGGTCGGCCGGCGGATGGCCGATGTGGTCATCCCCGAGCGCCTGCGCGAGTCCCATCAGCGCGGCGTCGACAATTTCGAGGCGCATCGTGCCGGCGCCCTGGCGGGCCGGCTGATCGAAACCACGGGGCTGCGCGCGGACGGCACCGAATTTCCGGTGGAGGTCGCCATCAGCTTCGCCGCCGTGCCCGAGGGCGGCATCTTTGTGGGCCACCTGCGCGACATCACCGACCGCCGGCGCGCCGAGCAGGCGCTGCGCGACAGCGAGGCGCAGTACCGCGAGATCTTCAACGCCTCGGCCGATGCGCTGGTGCTGCGCGATGCCGACTTCAGCATCGTGGACGTCAATGACACTTACGAGGCGATGAGCGGCTTTTCGCGCGCGGAGGTGCTGGGCGTGGCGCGGGTGCTGGCCAATCCGCCCGAGGTGATGGCGACGATCCGCGCCCTGCACGAAAAGGCGCTGGCCGGCGAGACGATCGAGCTCGACACCCAGCTGTACCGGCGTGACGGCCATCGCTACGACCTGGAGCTGCGCGGCGTGCCGATCCTGCACCGCGGCCAGCCGCACGTGCTGTACATCGGGCGCGACATCACCCGGGGCAAGCGCGCCGAGCGTGCCCTGCGTGCCAGCGAACAGCAGTACCGCGCCATCTTCAATGCCTCGGCCGACGCGCTGGTGCTGCGGGACGCCCACTTCCGCGCCGTGGAGGTCAATCCGGCCTACGCCACGCTGACCGGCTACACCCGCGAGGAAGTGATGGCCGCGGACAGCGTGCTGACCCAGCCCGACGCTGCGGTGCAGGCCCGTTTCCGGACCGAGCACGCGCTCGCGCTGGCCGGCAGGGAGCTGCGGTTCGAGGTCAGCGCCGCGCGCAGGGACGGCCGGGCATTGCAGGCCGAGGTGCGCGGCACGCCGATGATGTACCGCGGACAGCCGCATGTGCTGTATGCCGTGCGCGATATCTCCGAGCGCAACGCCGCCGAGCAGCGCCGCAGCGAGCTGGAGCGGCAGTTGCGCCAGGCGCAGAAGATGGAAGCGATCGGGCAGCTCACCGGCGGCATCGCGCACGACTTCAACAACATCCTGACCAGCGTGCTCGGCTACGTGGCGATGGCACTGGAGCGCCCCGCGGCCGGCGCGGACCCGGTGCTCACGCGCCAGCTCGGCCAGGC
>JAAOZX010000362.1 GCA_012274225.1 Comamonadaceae bacterium
ATACCTCGGCAACAACGAGATGCGCGTCAGCGCCGGCGCCAGCGGCAAGGACCTGTTCGCGGCGCTGGACCGGGAAGCGATCGACCTGGTGCTGCTCGACCTGAAACTGCCGGGGGAGGACGGAATGCAATTGGCCCGGACCGTGCGCGAGCGGGCTACCATACCGATCGTGCTGCTGACCGGGCGCAAAGAGGAAGCCGACCGCGTGATGGGGCTGGAATTGGGCGCGGATGACTACGTCACCAAGCCGTTCAGCCTGCGTGAATTGCTGGCCCGGGTGCGCGCCGTGCTGCGGCGCTACCAGGTGCAGACGACGCTTCCCGAGCGCGACAATGCGCGGCGCGCTTTCCGGTTTTCCGGCTGGGAGCTGAACCTTCGCACCCGCCGCCTGACGTCTCCGGCGGGCGTTGCCGTGGAATTGTCCAACGGGGAGTTCAGTTTGCTGTCGGCAATGTGCCGGTCCCCCCGCCGGGTACTGACACGTGACCAGTTGCTCTCGATGTCGCGCCTGCACGAGGCGGAAGTGTATGACCGCACCGTCGACGTCCAGATCCGGCGGCTGCGGCTGAAGATCGAGGCCGATTCGGCTCATCCGGCGCTGATCACCACCGAACGCGGAGCCGGCTACCTGCTCGCCAGCGAAGTCGAAACCCTCTACTGACGATGAGCGGGCCCCGCATGGTGTGGCGGCATCAACCGTGAGTCGGCCATTCTGGCGGAGCTGGACTCCCGGCATGGGTTGCACCTTCTGCGCCGGCGCGACCTTGGCCAAGCCGGGGGGCGTATGGGCCGAAGGCGGCCGGCGCCTGCTGCACGCCGCCGGCGAGAAGTGAGCGTCCCTTGGCGATATCCTCCGCCGAGCCCTGCACGAGGACCAGGAAGCGGTGGGCCTTGATGTGGGCTTCGTACTTCATGGCCTGATCCGCGGGAATGCCCAGGCTCACCAGCGCTGCGACCAGGGAAGAGACGCAGCCCGCGCCAGCGGCGCTGTCTTGCGCGGCGATCAGGGCCAGCCCAAACGGCCCCGCGGCAGCGACCAGTCCGACCTGCGGAACGAAAGATACCGCAGGCCCGGCGAGGAGGCTCCAGACGGTGGCCCAGAAGCCGCCGGTCCCGCCCCAGGCCGTGATCCGGTCGCCGGTGGAGTAGAACCCTATCGCGCGCTCTTCCGCGCGATAGCGCTTGCCGATGATCGACAGCTTGCCCATGTCAAAACCGGCGCGGCTCAAGGCCCTGATCGCCGATTGAGACGGAATAGGGGAGTCGTAGACGGCGATCACGGGATCGACCGTGCAGCTCGCAATGATGCTCATGTTGGTGATCCTCTGGGTTTCGCGCAGCCGCAGGGATCTGCTTTGCGGCGCGGTCGGTGGACCCTCGTCCCGATTCGGATGCTGAGCCGGCGAAGCGGCCCCTGTGTTGCGAACCTGCCGGCGAATATGACAAATGTCATCCGTACATCTGCGGGGACTCCTGGCGCAGGGTCATCGTGATGCGCCCTGGCGCCGGCATGTCGCCGGTGCGGATGGCCTGCGCCAGTTCCGCCTCCACCTGGGCGCGCGTCTCGTGCGCTACGACCGGCGCCGGCGGGAAGAGCCCGGGCAGGGTCATGCGCTCCGGAAGGCCGTCACCGTTGATGATCGATCCATCGTGGATCGCGGCAAGGGTCTCAGCATTGCCCTGGGCGCGGGTCTCGTGCGCCACGGCCGGGGCGGGCGGGAAGAGCCCGGGCAGGGTCATGCGCTCCGCCAGGCCGTCACCGTTGATGATCGTGCCGTCGTGGATCGCGGCGAGGGTCTCGGCGCGAACTTGCGCACGCGTCAAGCCGCTGGACGCGTAGGCTGTCGTGCCCAGCATCGTGGCCATGAGGGCCAGAGTCAATACAGGTAGGGTCTTGGACATGATCTGCTTTCGTTGATCCGGGCTCGGCCCGGCGCCGACCGGCGGCGGGTTCCGAATCCCGGCAAGCCAATGCTCGAAGGCCGCTGTTTCAGATCTGCGACATCTGCGCGTCTGCAGATGACAGCAGCAATGCGGCGCCGCGGCACTTTGGCGCTGAGCCGGCGCCGGGACGGCAGAGGAATGGGGTGGCTCCGGTCAACGGTCGGCAGCCGTGCCCAGAACCGCATCCCAGGCCCCGCTGCTGACGCCGAAGTTGCAGTGGGCGCCGGGGCGATGGTGCAGCGCGTGCCGAACCTTGGCCCGGAACAGCCACGAACCGGGGCGTGCGGCCCGATGGTGGACGGCATCGTGAATGAAGGCGTAGATCAGGTAGCCTGTCATCAACCCCGCCGCCAGGCCGCCCGCCGTGGTGCGTCCGGCCGCGTGGGCCATGGCGACCCACAGGCCCAGGAACAGCGGCGCACTCACCCAGGTGGGGGTGCCGATGAGCGCGCGTTGGTGCTCATGATGCTGGGCATGCAGCGAGCGAAACGGCGGCACGCGGTGCAGCACCCACCGATGCAACGTGTATTCGATCAGCGTCCAGGCCGGCAGGCCCACGGCAACCGCGGCCAGCCAGGCGGCGCCGCGAGGCGCCGTCGCCGCCCACAACGTGTGCAGCGCGACGCCCGCGATCAGGAGCGGATAGACGACGAAGTCGGCCTGGTATCCCCACTTCGACAGTCGCATGTTGCGGCTCGGCGGCTACTGCATGAACCACCCGTGACTGACCACCAGCGACTGGCCGGTCAACGCGTTGGTGGGAAACGCCGCGAACAGCAACGCCAGCCGGGCGACGTCGTCGGTGGTCGTGAATTGGCCATCCACGGTTTCCTTGAGCATGACGTTCTTGATGACGTCCGCCTCGGAAATGCCCAGGGCCCTGGCCTGCTCGGGGATCTGCTTGTCCACCAGCGGCGTGCGCACGAAGCCGGGACAGATCACGTTGGCCCGCACGTTGTGGGCCGCGCCCTCCTTGGCCACGCTCTGGCACAGCCCGATCAGGCCGTGCTTGGCTGTCACATAGGGCGCCTTCAGGGGCGAAGCCTCCTTCGAATGCACCGACCCCATGTAGATGACCGTGCCGCCGCGACCCTGCGCATACATGTGCTTGAGGCAGGCACGGGTGGTCAGAAAGGCGCCGTCCAGGTGGATCGCGAGCAGCTTCTTCCAGTCGGCGAACGAGAATTCCTCCAGTGGGTGGATGATCTGGATGCCGGCGTTGCTGACCAGGATGTCGATCCCACCGAACGTCGCCGCAGCCTTTTCGACGGCCGCGTTCACCTGGGCTTCATCGGTCACATCGACCGCCACGCCGATTGCTTGTGCGCCCCGCGCGACCAGGCTGGCAGCGGTCGTCGCCGCGGCATCGTCGTTGAGGTCCGCAATGACCACCTTGGCGCCCTCCCGGGCATACATCGTGGCGATTTCCTTGCCGATGCCGCTGGCCGCGCCGGTGATGAATGCGGACTTGTTCTTGAGTTGCATGAGAAGCTCCTTGACTGTTGGGAAGAATGGCGCTGTTCAGGCGAGATAGTCGTATTCGACGGTTCCGAGCGCCAGGGTCATGTCGGCGATGAAGTGAACGGCCGACTCCACTTTGAGCACCGGCAGATCGGCCACCGGCGCGAGGGCGTGCGGGTGCAGCTCCAGCGAGGCGGGCCCGGTCCACGCACCGTGCAGCGTGACGTCGACCATGTGGTAGCGCACCAGCTCGCAGATGCGCACGGTGCCGTCCACATGCGGAATGATCTTGAGCAGGAAGTTCGGCTGCGCGATGCCCGCCAGGATCGGCCCTGGCGCAAGCGCCCGATGCTTGAAACCCATCGTCGCCGTCGCGATGCGAACCTTGCCGTAGTCCAGGGTTCCGACCAGGGTGTCGGTTTCGCAGTCGAGCATGGGCGTGGCCAGTTTCTTCGGAAAGCCCCAGAGCTCGCGGCCGCCGGCGATCGGGGGATGGTCGTTCAGGTACATGGCGTGCACGTAGGCGCCGGCCTGGACACCGGCTGCCGTGCGCAGCTGCACCGGGATCACCTGTCCCGACTCGGTGTAGTCGCCGAAGCCGGTCGAGTCGGGCATGCGGATGAATTCGTACTTCACCACCGCATCCACCACTTCGAGCGGCTCGGGCACCGCCGCGCGCAGCGCCTGCAGATCGGTTCGATAGGTGACGACCAGGAATTCGCGCCGCATGAAGCGGTACGGCCCCGGCGGGAAGGCCGGGCAGGTCAACGGCATGGCAAACGCCTGATGCCGGATCTCGTCGATGTTCATTGGGGTGCAATCGCGGGTAGCGCCGGTCGGCGCACCCGACCGGCCCCCGGGTCGGTCAGGTCGAACGTGGTGACGCCATTGGCGCTGCTGCTGCTTTGCAGCCACTCGGGATGCGCGATGGTGCTGCGCATGTCGCGCGCGCCGGCTTCCCAATGTTCCGTTACCGCCGCCCGGGAGAACTCGTAATCCTTGCAGTCGGCCTCATAGGCCTTGTTGCGGTAGATCAGGTGAACCACGTCGATCGCCTGGTGCGTCATGGCGGCGCGCACCGCCTCGATGTTCGGGTCCTCGCGCAGCCGCGCCGGCAGCTTCTGGATCAGATCGGCCAGCGCCTGCTGCAAATTGACATTGCCGCCCAGCGCATCCGTATTCATGCGGGTGCGGCTCGAGTAGACGATGTCTTTCTGCCGTGCTTCCACTTCGGACAGGGTGGCCGGCATGCCGCCGCGGGCGCTGAACAGGTCGACCTGCAGCACCACCAGGCGCTGGGCCCGCGGGTAGGCGTCCAGCACATACTGCAGCGGTGTGTTCGAGACGATGCCGCCATCCCAGTAGTCGTGTCCGTCGATGTGGACGGGCGGAAAGCCGGGCGGCAGCGCGCCGCTGGCCATGATGTGGTCGACGCCGATCTTCTGGACCGTGTTGTCGAAGTAGATCGAGTTGCCGCTGCGCACATCGACGGCGCCCACGCTCAGGCGCATTTCGCGCCGGTTGATCCGCTCGAAGTCCACGAGGCGCTCGAGCGTCGAGCGCAGCGGCGAGGTGTCGTAGTAGCTGAGCACCGGTGCCGCGAAGCCGAGCCACAGCGAGGGCGCCAGGCGCGGCCGGAAGAAGCCGGGAATCCCGAGCATCGCGCCGGCCATGGCGCTGAACTGGTTCATTGCGCCACGGTCGCCCCATTCCATGGGCACGCTCTGGCACGGACCGGAGGACACCAGTTCCCAGAATTCCCGCAGCCGCGCGACGCGTTGTCCCGGCGGGTTGCCCGCGATCAGCGCCGCGTTGATCGCGCCGATGGAAACGCCGGCCACCCAATCGAGGGTCCCGTCGCTTTCGAGCAGCGCCTCGCAGACTCCGGCCTGGTAGGCGCCCAGGGCGCCACCGCCCTGCAGCACCAGCGCCTTGGCGGCGGTACCCATGGAAGCGTCGTGGCCCCTGGAAATGTTTGACCGGTGCATCGTCACGGAATCAGGGCCGAGATGGCCAACGGACTGCGCTGCAACGATCTCTACCGACCGATACGGCACCCGTCGCCGGTGCGAGCGCGGCGGTAGCAGCGATGCCGGGGACGATTGCGGAATGATTCATTTTTTGCTTCGCTTTCCGGCTTCTGGTGATGGACCGGAAAGGACATCGTGCAATGGCGGGGGGCTGACCGTATTGCAGGAGCGGACGGGCCGAAAGACATCTGACATGTGCCGTGTGTGACGGCAGCCTGCCGGCGGCGCGCCACGGGATGACCCGCAGGAGCGGTAGAGTCGGTGTCTGCGCCGTGACATCCGCGGGCGCCAAACGATGAACAGGAGCAACCCATGATCGCCGTGATCTTCGAAGTCTGGCCGCATCCCGAGCATCGTGCGGGCTACCTTGACTGGGCCGCCGATCTCAGGAGCGACCTGCTGAAGATGGACGGCTTCATTTCGATCGAGCGCTTCCAGAGCCTGACCGATCCGGACAAACTGCTGTCGCTGCAGTTCTGGCGCGATGACGCCTGCCTCACGGCCTGGCGCAATCTGCAGGCGCATCGCGAAGCCCAGGCGGCCGGGCGGGCGACCATGTTCAAGGACTACCACCTGCGCATCGCCGAAGTGGCGCGCGACTACGGGCTCACCGAGCGGGCGCAGGCGCCGGTGGATTCACGAAGGGCGCATGGGTAGGGGCTCCAACCGGCCGGAGTCCTTGAATTCGCCGACCGTCAGGCAATGGCGTTGGCCAGCGCCTGGCCGCCGCCGAAGCTGCTTTGCTGCGGCTCCACGCCGCCGGCCTTGAGGCGAACGGCGCAGTACTTGAACTCGGGGATCTTGGCGAAAGGATCGAGCGCCGCGTTGGTCAATTTGTTGGCCGCCGCCTCGTAGTAGCAGAAGGGCACGAACACCGCGCCGCGCGGCGAGCTGTCGTCCGCCCGCGCGTAGAGTGAGACGCTACCGCGCCGCGATTCCACCGTCACCACGGCGCCGGGTCGCACGGCCATGCCCTGCAGGTCCAGCGGATGGATCAGCGCCACCGGATCGGGCTCGATCGCGTCCAGCATGGTCGCGCGCCGGGTCATGCTGCCGGTGTGCCAGTGTTCCAGCTGGCGGCCGGTGATCAGCACCATCGGGTACTCCGCGTCCGGGCGTTCGTCGGCCGGGATGATGTCGGCCGGAACGAAGCGGCCGCGGCCGCCTTCGCGCGGGAAATCCTCGACGAACACAACGCTCTGGCCCGGGTCGCCTTCCTTCCTGCAGGGGTAGGTGACGGCATGCTCGCGGTCCAGCCGGTCCCAGGTGATGCCGGCGATGCTGGGCATCGTGTGGCGCATCTCATCGAACACCTCGGACACGTGACGGTACTGCCAGTCCAGGCCCAGTCGGCGGGCGATCTCCTGGATGATCCAGAGATCCTGCTTGGCCTGGCCCGGCGGGTCGATGGCCTGACGGCCCATCTGCACCAGCCGGTCGGTGTTGGTGAAGCTGCCGGTCTTCTCCGGAAAGGCGCTGGCCGGCAGGATCACGTCGGCCAGGTAGGCGGTTTCGGTCAGGAAGATGTCCTGCACCACCAGGTGCTCCAGCGCCGCGAGCGATTCGCGCGCGTGATTGGCGTCCGGGTCCGACATGGCGGGGTTCTCGCCCATCACGTACATGCCGCGCACTTTGCCCTGCTTGATCGCATGCATGACCTCCACCACCGTCAGGCCGGGTTGCGCGTCGAGCGAGCCGGATGCCAGGCCCCAGGCCTTCTCGAAACGGCCTCGCGCGGCCGGGTCGGCCACCAACTGGTAGTCGGGGTACATCATCGGAATGAGGCCGGCGTCGGACGCGCCCTGGACGTTGTTCTGGCCGCGCAGCGGATGCAGCCCGGTGCCGGGGCGACCGATCTGGCCGGTCATCAGCGCCAGCGCGATCAGGCAGCGCGCATTGTCGGTGCCGTGGATGTGCTGGGAGATGCCCATGCCCCACAGGATCATCGAGCCTTTCGAGGTGGCGTAAAGGCGCGCCACCTCGCGCAGCGTCTGTGCATCGATGCCGCAGATCGGGGCCATCGCTTCGGGGCTGTAGCCTTCCACGTTCTTGCGCAGGTCGTCGTAGCCGATGGTGCGGCTTTCGATGAAGGCCTGGTCCACCAGGCCCTCGGTCACGATCACGTGCATCATGGCGTTGAGCATCGCCACGTCGGTGTCGGGCTTGAACTGCAGGTAGCGATGGGCCAGCCGGCCCAGGTCGGAGCGGCGCGGATCGCAGATGATCAGCTTGGTGCCGTTCTGCACCGCGTTCTTGATCCAGGTCGCGGCCACCGGATGATTCACCGTCGGGTTGGCGCCGATCACGATCACCACCTCGGCCTTGGTGACGTCCATCACCGGGTTGGAGACGGCACCGGACCCGATGCCCTCGAGCAGCGCCACCACCGACGACGCGTGGCACAGCCGCGTGCAATGGTCGACGTTGTTGCTGCGAAAACCGGTGCGCACCAGTTTCTGGAACAGGTAGGCCTCTTCGTTGCTGCCCTTGGCCGAGCCGAACCCGGCCAATGCCTTGGGCCCGTGCTGATCGCGGATCTGGCGCAATTTGCCGCCGGCCAGCTCCAGCGCTTCTTCCCAGCTCGCCTCACGGAACACGTCCATCACGCGCTCGGGGTCCATCTCGACGTCGGCGCGCTTGGGCGCATCGGCGCGACGGATGAGCGGCACCGTCAGGCGCTGTGGGTGATTCGCGTAGTCGAAGCCGTAGCGGCCCTTGACGCACAGCCGCCCGTGGTTGGCGGGGCCGTCGCGCCCCTCCACGTAAAGAATCTTGTTGTCCTTGACGTTGTAGGTCAGCTGGCAGCCGACACCGCAATACGGGCAGACCGATGCGACCTGCCTGTCGGGGACGGTGAGGGCGACGTCGCGCGCCGGCATCAGCGCGCCCGTGGGGCAGGCCTGGACGCACTCGCCGCAGGCCACGCAGGTCGACACGCCCATCGGGTCGTCCATGTCGAACACGATCTTTGCGTGCTCGCCGCGGAAGGCCAGGCCGATCACGCCGTTGACCTGCTCGTCGCGGCAGGCGCGCAGGCAGCGCGTGCACTGGATGCAGGCGTCCAGGTTGACGGCGATCGCCGGATGCGAGAGGTCGTGCGGCACCTGGGTGCGCGCGGCAAAGCGCGGCCTGCCCAGGCCGAGTTTGACGGCCCACTGGTCCAGTTCATTGTTGCGGGTGTACTGCGCCTCCGGCATGTCCGCCAGCAGCAGCTCCAGCACCATCTTCTGCGAAGCGACGGCGCGCTCGCTCTTGCTGTTCACTTCCATCCCCGGGGTCGGGGCTCGGCAGCAACTGGGGGCCAGCACCCGCTCGCCATTGATCTCGACCATGCACGAGCGGCAGTTGCCGACGGCTTCCAGGCCATCCTTGTAGCAAAGGTGCGGGATCTCCACGCCTTCGCGCTCGGCCACCTTCAGGATGGTTTCATTGGCGCGCGCGGTGACCTCGCGCCCGTCAAGCTTGAAGGTGACAGTCGGTGCTTCCAGCTGGGCGAGTTCGTGTCGGGTGACGGCGTTCATGGCATCCTAAGTCAGAGAACAGCCGGACGCAGAAGACGCAAAAGTTCGCAGAAGACGCAAAAGAATTCATTCAAAAACTGGATGTCCTTTTGCGTCTTTTGGGTATTCTTTTGCGTCTTCTGTGTCCTGCCTTTCGGTCTTCATTTCAGCTCATTCGGAAAATACTTGACGACGCAATCCACCGGGTTCGGCGCCGCCTGGCCCAGGCCGCAGATCGACGCATCGCGCATCACCTGCGACAGCTCGGCCAGCAAAGGCTGGTCCCAGTGCGGCCGGTCGATCAGCGCCAGCGCCTTGGCCGTGCCGGCGCGGCATGGCGTGCATTGGCCACACGACTCGTCGCGGAAGAAGCGCATCATGTTGCGCGCCGCGCCGACGGCCGTGTCCTGGTCCGACAACACCATCACGGCGGCGGACCCGATGAAGCAGCCGTAGGGCTGCAGCGTGTCGAAGTCCAGCGGAATGTCGTTCATGCTGGCCGGCAGGATGCCGCCCGAGGCGCCGCCTGGCAGGTAGGCGTAGAAGCGATGGCCGTCGAGCATGCCGCCGCAGTATTCGTCGATCAGTTCCTGGATGGTGATGCCGGCCGGGGCCAGTTTGACGCCCGGCTGCTTGACGCGGCCCGAAACCGAGAACGAACGCAGGCCCTTGCGGCCGTGCCGTCCCTGCGAGGTGAACGACTCCGGCCCCTTTTCGACCAGATCGCGCACCCAGTAGAGCGTCTCGAAGTTGTGTTCCAGCGTCGGCCGGCCGAACAGGCCGACCTGGGCGACGTACGGCGGGCGCAAGCGCGGCATGCCGCGCTTGCCTTCGATCGACTCGATCATCGCGGACTCTTCGCCGCAGATGTAGGCACCGGCGCCGCGCCGCAATTCGATGCGGGGCAGGCCCTGGGCCGGTGGATCGGCTTGCAGGCGCACCAATTCCTGCTCGAGCAGGGCCCGGCAGCCGTGGTATTCGTCGCGCAGGTAGATGTAGATCGCGTCGATGCCGACCGCCCACGCTGCGATCAACATGCCTTCGAGGAAGCGGTGCGGGTCGCGCTCCAGGTAGACCCGGTCCTTGAAGGTGCCGGGCTCGCCCTCGTCGATGTTGACGGCCATCAGGCGTGGCGCGGGCTCCGCCCGCACGATGCGCCACTTGCGGCCGGCCGGGAAACCGGCGCCACCCAGGCCGCGCAGGCCGGACGCTTCCATCGTGGCGATCACCGATTCGGCGTCGCGCTCGCCGCCCACGCACTCGTTCAGCAACTGATAGCCGCCAGCTGCGCGGTAGGCAGCCAGCCCGATGTAATCCTCGGGCTGATGTCGCACGGCTTTCGCCTGCACTGCGGCGGCGACCTTCTCCACGGTGGCGTTGGGCACCGGATGCTGCCCGACCACGGCCGCGGGTGCCTGCTCGCAGCGGCCGATGCAGGGCGCGTGCAGCACCCGCACTTCCTTGCCCAGCAGGGCAGGGAGGCGCTCCAGCAATTCGCGCGCCCCGGCCATCTCGCAGGACAGGCCATCGCACACCCGCACCGTGAGTGCCTGCGGCGCTGGCTCGCCTTCCTTGACGATGTCGAAGTGGTGATAGAACGACGCGACCTCGTAGACCTCGGTCTGCGGCAGGCGCATTTCCTCTGCCAGCGCCGCCAGATGGGCCGCGGACAGCAGGCCGTAACGGTCCTGGATGCGGTGCAGGTGCTCGATCAGCAGGTCGCGCTGACGCGAGACCGCTCCGAGCAGCTCGCGCACTTCGGCCAGCGCCTGCGGATCGGCGCGGCGGCCTTTCGGGCCGCGGCGCTTGCGCTCCCTCAGGTCCTGCGGTGTCGACGCAATCGGGATGATTCTGTTTTGCACACCCTTGAGCCTACAACAGGCCGGCCCCGCGTGCCCACTGGTACTTGGCGCCCAGGATCTCCACCGGGATCTCGGTGGAGTACGCATAGGCGGGGATGCCGTGCTCGTACAGGTACTGCGCGGCTTCCTCGACTTCGACGTCGCCGGCGAGGGACGCCACCACCGGCTTGACCTTGCCCTTCTTCTTCATCTCTTCGACGATTTCTACCATGTTCCTGGCGAACACCATCGGCGGCGTGACGATCGTGTGCCAGTAGCCGAGGATCAGCGCGTGGATGCGGTCGTCCTCCAGGCCCAGCCTGACCGTGTTCACGTAGGTGATGGGCGGCTCGCCGCCGGTGATGTCCACCGGATTGCCGGCCGCGCCGAAGGGCGGGATGAACTTGCGGAAGGCCGCGTCCAGGTCGTCGGGCATGGGCTTGAGCAGCTTCAGGCCGTTGTCCACGCACGAGTCGGACAGCAACACCCCGGAGCCGCCCGCGCCGGTGATGATCACCACGTTCTCACCCTTGGGGGTGGGCAGCAGCGGCACGCCGCGGGCGAAGTCCAGCAGCTGGCGCAGGCTCCTGGCGCGGATCACGCCGGACTGCTTGAGCACGTCCTCATAGATCTTGTCGTTGCCGGCCAGCGCACCGGTGTGCGAGCTGGCGGCCGCGGCGCCGGCGGCGGTGCGGCCGGCCTTGAGCATGATGACGGGCTTCTTCTTGGAGACGCGCTTGGCGACTTCCGCGAAGGCGCGGCCGTCCTTCAGGTCCTCGCAGTGCTGCGCGATGACGGTGGTGTTCGGATCGTTCTCGAAGAAGATCAGCAGGTCGTCCTCGTCGATGTCCGACTTGTTGCCCAGACCGACGATGGCCGAGACGCCCATCTTGGCCGAACGCGAGTAGCCGATGATGGCCATGCCGATACCGCCCGACTGCGACGACAGGGCCGTGGTGCCCTTGTAGTCGTAGGCCGTGCAGAATGTGGCGCAAAGGTTGGCCGGCGTGTAGTAGAAGCCGTAGATGTTCGGGCCCATCAGGCGGATGTTGTACTCGCGCCCGATGCGCTGCAGTTCTTCCTGGCCTTCGATGTTGCCGGTCTCGCCGAAACCCGACGGGATCAGGATCGCGCCGGCGATCTTCTTCTCGCCGCACTCCTTGAGCGCGCCGGCCACGAACTTCGCGGGGATCGCGAACACGGCGGTGTCGATCTCTTCGGGGACGTCCTTGACGCTCTTGTACGCCTTGAAGCCGAGGATTTCCGAATCCTTCGGGTGGATCGGGTAGATCTTGCCCTTGTAGCCGCCGTTGATGAGGTTCTTCATCACGGAGTTGCCGATCTTGCCGTTCTCCGACGAGGCGCCGATCACGGCGACGGCCTTGGGCTGCATGATGCGCTTCATCGCCACGGCCACTTCGGCTTCGGGCGGACGGTAGCGCGGGGCCTTCTGCGCGAAGTTCACCACGATGCGCACGTCGGCGGCGATCGCGCCGTCCTTGCTCGCGAAGATCGGGTTCAGGTCCATCTCGGAAATTTCCGGGAAGTCGCTGACCAGCTGGCTCACGCGCACGATCAGACCGGCCAGTGCTTCGCGGTTGACCGGGTCGCCGCCGCGCACGCCCTTGAGCATTTCGGCGGCCTGGATCCCGTCCAGCATGGACAGGGCGTCTTCGCTGGTTGCCGGCGCCAGGCGGAAGGTGATGTCCTTGAGTACCTCCACCAGCACGCCGCCCAGGCCGAAGGCCACCAGCTTGCCGAAGCTGTCGTCGGTCACGGCGCCGACGATCACTTCCTGGCCGCCCTTGATCATCTGCTGGATCTGCACGCCCATGATGTTGGCGTTGGCCTTGTACTTCTTCGCGTTGGCGATGATCTGGTCATAGGCGCTCGCCGCCTCGTCGGCGCTCTTCACCCCGACGACCACGCCGCCGGCTTCCGTCTTGTGCAGGATGTCGGGCGAGACGATCTTCATCACGACCGGGAAGCCCATCGAGGCGGCCATCTTCTGCGCCTCGGCGGCGCTGGAGACAACGCCTTCCTTGGGCACCGAAATGCCGTACGCGTCGCACACCAGCTTGCCCTCCGGGGCCGTCAGTGAATCGCGCCCGGCCTTCTTGACGGCGTCCAGGATCTGGCGGACCTTGTTCTTGTCGCCTTGAAAATTGTTGCTCATATGTTCCTCGCTGAGATTCCAGTTGATGCGCGGTGGCGCCGGATTAGATGACTTTTTCGGCGCGCAGTTGCGCGACCTGCTCGCGGCTGTAGCCGAGCATCTCCAGCACTTCCTCGGTGTGCTCGCCCAGCAGCGGCGAACGCTTGACTTCGGTGATGCTGTCCGACATCTTGATGGGATTGCCCACCGACAGGTACTTGCCGCGCTTGGGATGGTCGACCTCGACGATGGTTCCGGTCGCGCGCAGCGACGGCTCGTAGGCGATTTCCTTCATCGAGAGGATGGGGCCGCAGGGAATGTCGACCTTGTTCAGGATGTCCATCGCCTCGAACTTGGTCTTGGTCTTGGTCCACTCCTCGATCGTGCCGAAGATCGCCATGAGTTTGGGCAGGCGCGCCGCGGGCTTGGCGTATTCGGGATCGGTGATCCAGCCTTCCTTGCCAATCACTTTGCAGATCGCACCCCATACCGGCGCCTGCATGATGAAGTAGATGTAGGCGTTGGGGTCGGTCTCCCAGCCCTTGCATTTCAGGATCCAGCCCGGCTGGCCGCCGCCGGAGGCGTTGCCGGCACGCGGCACGGCATCGCCGAACTTGCCGTCCGGATACTGGGGATATTCCTTCATCACGCCGGTGAGCTCGAGGCGCTGCTGGTCGCGCAGCTTGACGCGGCACAGATTGAGCACGCCATCCTGCATCGCCGCCAGCACCTTCTGGCCGCGGCCCGTGGTCTTGCGCTGGTAGAGCGCGGCGACGATGCCCAGGGCCAGGTGCAGGCCGGTACCGCTGTCGCCGATCTGGGCACCGGTGACCATCGGCGGGCCGTCATCGAAGCCGGTCGTCGATGCCGAGCCGCCGGCGCATTGCGCGACGTTCTCGTAGACCTTGCAGTCCTCGTAGGGGCCGGGGCCGAAGCCCTTGACCGACGCCATGATCATGCGCGGGTTGAGCTCCTGAATCTTCTCCCATGGAAAGCCCATGCGGTCGAGCGCGCCAGGTGCGAAGTTCTCCACCAGCACGTCGCATTCCTTGATCAGCTTGACCAGCACTTCCTTGCCCAGCTGGTTCTTGGTGTCCAGCGTGATCGAGCGCTTGTTATGGTTCAGCATCGTGAAGTAGAGGCTGTCCACATCGGGAATGTCGCGCAGTTGCCCGCGCGTGATGTCGCCTTCGCCGGCCTTCTCGACCTTGATGCCGTCGGCGCCCATCCAGGCCAGCAGCTGGGTGCAGGTGGGACCGGACTGGACGTGGGTGAAATCGAGGATCTTGACGCCATCTAGTGCTTTGCTCATGGGAACTTCCCTTCGGTTCTGTATCGTTGAATTGGAGGCGGGCGGCGCGGTTTACTTCTTCTTGGCCACGTTGGGGTTCAGGCTGGTGATGCGGCCGCTCTCGGTGCCGGCGGTCTCGTCGATGATCGCGTTGATCAGCGTCGGCTTGCCCGATGCCACCGCTTCCTGGAGTGCCTTGGCCAGTTCAGCCGGGGTGGTGGCCTTGACGCCCACGCCGCCGAAGGCTTCCATCATCAATTCGTAGCGCGCCCCCTTGACGAACTGGGTGGGTGCCATGTCGCCGCCGCGCGGGTTGACGTCGGTGCCCTTGTAGACGCCGTTGTTGTTGAAGACGATCACGCAGATCGGCAGCTTGTAGCGGCAGATCGTTTCGACCTCCATGCCGCTGAAACCGAAGGCACTGTCGCCTTCGACGGCGATAACCGGCTTGCCGGTGACGACCGCGGCGGCGACCGCGAAGCCCATGCCGATGCCCATGATGCCCCAGGTGCCCACGTCCAGGCGCTTGCGCGGCTCGTACATGTCGACGATGCTGCGGGTGAAGTCCAGCGTGTTGGCGCCTTCGTTCACCAGGATCGCGTCCGGACGCGCCTTGATCGCGTCGCGGATCACGTTCAGCGCGCTGTGGAAGTTCATCGGCGCCGGGTTCTTGCCCAGCATCTCGGCCATCTTGGTCAGGTTCTTGTCCTTGCGCTCGGCGATCGCCGAGGTCCATTCCGCCGGAGGCTTGACCCAGTTCGAGCCCATGCCCGCCAGCAACGCGGAAACGCAAGAGCCGACGTCACCGACCAGCGGGGCGGCCGTGGGCACGTTGCTGTCGGCCTCGGTGGGCGAGATGTCGATCTGGATGAACTGCTGGCCGCCGGCCGCCTTGGAACCGCTGCCGCCCCAGGTCTTGCCCTTGCCGTGCGAGAGCAGCCAGTTCAGCCGCGCGCCGATCAGCACCACCACGTCGGCTTCCGGCAGCACGAAGGAGCGCGCGGCAGAGGCGCACTGCGGGTGCGTGTCGGGCAGCAGGCCCTTGGCCATGGACATCGGCAGGTAGGGGATGCCGCTCTGCTCGACCAGCGCGCGGATTTGCGCATCGGCTTGCGCGTAGGCCGCGCCCTTGCCCAGCAGAATCAACGGCTTCTTCGCACCCTTGAGCAGGTCGACCGCGCGCTTGACCGCATCGGGCGCGGGGATCTGAGCGGGCGCCGGGTCGACGACCTTGATC
>JAAOZX010000363.1 GCA_012274225.1 Comamonadaceae bacterium
GTCATCAGTGTGCCCGCGATCACCTTCGATGGCGTCGACGATGGCGTGCGGCCGCCCGCCGCGGCCGCCCATGCCCACCGGTTTGCCGGCCCGCGCTCGCATCGCCTGGCGCCCGGCGTGGGCCACAACATGCCCCAGGAAGTGCCGCGGGTGTTTGCGCAGGCCGTGCTGGAACTGCTGCCGGCGCTGCGAGGGTGAAGGCGCGCCATCGGCGTGATGGTTTTGGCGCCAGTGGAACTACTGGGCCGGCGGCAGTGGATGTTCGAAGAAGAAACGCAGCATCTCGGCAGTCGCGTCCGGTCCGCGGCTGTCGGTGTACGAGCCTTGCGCGTTGCCGCCTGACCAGGCGTGGGCCGCGCCGTGTACCAGCCAGTGCTCGCCCAGCACCCGGCCGTCGGCGGGGTCGGTGTGGACGTGCCGGGTCGAGGCCCGACCGCTCTGGCCGTCGATGCGATGGGTTTCGATCGCGGCAGCGGTTCCGGCGCAGGCTGCAATGACCTGCTCGCCGTTGGACGGATGCACCGTTGCATCCTTGTCGCCGTGAAAGACGATGGTCGGCACGCCGTGTGCGGTACCGCGCCCGACGCTGCCGCTGCGCATCGCCGCCAGCGCAGTCGGCAGATCGGTCGCCACGCCGGCGGCCAGGCCGGAGTGCACCCCGACGGCCGCATACAGCTCGGGATAGGCGACGCCCAGGATCGTCGCCATTGCGCCGCCGGCCGACAGGCCCGCGACATAGACGCGGCGCGGGTCGATCGCATGCTGAGCCAGCATCTGGCGGGTCATGCCGGCGATCAGGGCCGGTTCGCCCCGATCGCGCTGCTGGTGGTTGTGCTTGAACCAGTTCCAGCAGCCGTGCGGATTGGCCTGGCGCGACTGCGCCGGGTAAAGCACGTAACAACCCCGCTGCCTGGCGGCGTCGTTCATGGCCGTGCCAGTGGCGAAGTCATCCGGGTTCTGCGTGCAGCCGTGCAGCATCACGATGAGCGGCAGCGGCTCGCGCCCGGCCTGCGGCGGGATGTAGAGCTTGTAGTCGCGGTGCGCACCGCCCAGGGTGAAGCTGCCGGCGATGAAGCCGCCGGGCAGCGCGGGGCTGCGCTCCAGCTCGGGCAACGCAGGGCGCTCGATGGGACGTGCCGGTGCGCCTGCCGGCATGGCCGGTTGCGCTTGCGCTGGCGCATGCGCCGGTGCCTCTTCGGTTCGGCCCCGGAACAGCGACTGGATCGCTGCCGTGGCGGCCTGCAACTTGCCGATGCGGGTGAGGCGCGTGGCCTCCTTCATCAATTGCTGCAGATTGGATTGCATGGTTTCTCCGTCATGAATTTGCGGTGCGGCCGCGCAACGCGGCCTTGACTGCGGGGCTGGCATGAAGCGCGCCCAGCACCGTGAGCGATTGAATGGTCGCCAGCGCCAGCGCCGGTGTCACGTCGGCGGCGATCGATGCCAGGCCCAGCACCTTGATGTCCAGCATCTGCCCGGCCGCCTTCGCCGCTTTCAGGTCGGCCGCCGAATAGTGCTGGATGCCAAGGGCCAGCGTCTTGCGGCTGACCACCTGGCGCACCACGTCCTGGTGCGATCCGATCTGGTTGCGGATCGCGGTGCGGATCAGGTCGGTGCGGTTGTTGTAGAAGCCCTCCTGCACCAGCAAGTCGATCTGGCCGAGGTCGACGCACCCGATGTTGATCGTGAGCTTCTCGTCGATGGGCTTCGGTTTCCCGATGAGATTGGCGCTGCGGGCTGGCATTTGTCACCATCCTATCACCATCCAAGTGGATGGTGTGAAATGTCTTGTGGGCAGCCGCAGACAACTTGCACCAAATGATGCGTGCGTGGGAAGACATCCGCAGCGCTGCTCTCAATACACTTTGGCTGCAGCGCCCGGAACTCTACCCATGCAGTACACCCCCGTCGAACACGACGCTCTCGCCGACGTCTTCAACACCAGCGAGAGCTACCGCGTCTTGGCCTATTGAGCCCATGGCCGTGGACTCGTCCCTCATCCGATTTGAGCTTGCCCCTCGTGCCGTTCTGCAACCGCATTCGCAACGTGATGGCAGCTGAGGCGCCGCTGGACTATTTCGTCCTGTACTGCCCGCGCGGCTATGACCACTTTTGCGCCGAGCCGGTGAGCCAGTGCACCGATTGGCTCAACCTGCTGCCGGCGGTGGGCCACGGGGCAGTGGGGGGCGCGCGCGTCGCGCCCGGGCGATCGCTGAAGGCCAGCTTCACGCTGACGCCGCGCTGGGCCTGATGCGCGTGCCCGGGGTAGAGCGCAGGCGGGGTCCGAGGAAACTGTTGACCTGCCGTCCGGCCAGCTCAGCCATTGCGATGGCCGATGCCAAGCCACATCCGCGCTCCCTGTCTGTTTCGTCTGACACGCGCTGTCAGAGAAGCCGCGGCGAGCTCACGCCGCCCACCTACAAGCCCGACCGGAAGATCTTTGCAACCATTGATACATGAAGATTCTGAACCTCATCCACGTTGTCGTCGCGCAGGCGTTCTATCGTTGGGCGATGCGCGAAATCAATCCCCTGCACCCCGATCTGCCGCGGATCATGCTGCGTCAGCAGGAGCTCGCCGACAAGGCGCAGCGAATGTTTTCGGTGCGCAGCTTTTCGCAGTGATGGACGAGGGCCGCCTGGCCCACGCCTTCGCGACCGGTCGTCGTCCGGACGGCGCTGGACCCCATGTGGGCAGCCGTGGGATAAGGCTGTGGATAAGCGGCACATTCCTGTGCACAAGAAACGAGGGCACGGCGCCACGCTTCGCGCCGCTTGACGCAGCCATCAAGCTGACGCTGCATCCAGTCTCTTCACGCGCGTTTTCCCGCGCGCAACTCGCGCGCGAAATGAAGCAAGCGCACACAACAGAATATCTGCTCCGCCCGCTTGACCCGCAGCGAGCGCCTTCGTACATTGGCGGGCGCTGTCAAAAAAGCTTCATCGATTGAACGGATTTTTTTGACCGACCGGAGGGCCTCTTCCCATGCCTCAGATTCTGGACAAGAAAGTCGTCGAATGGCGCGCCGCTGACGCCCGCGCGCGCGCCGCGGAGCATGCTGTCAACAAGCTGCTGTTCGACCAGGAAGACAAGACGCCGGTGATGGCGGACATCGCGCAGGAGGCCAGGCGATTGCGCCAGCTCGCCGACGAAAAGCTGAAAGCGGCGATCGCCGCGATGCGGGTGAAACCTTAGCGCGCCAGCGATAGATTCCTGCGCAGAGGACGCAAACCGGCCGTCCGGCCTTTCCTGCGCGCCCTTCGCGCCTCCTTCGCGTTCTCTGCGTTCAAATAAAAGCCCCGCGTGAGCGAGGCCTTCCAACAAGAAGAGCGGAACTTACTTCTTGCGCGCGGCGATCGATTTCTCGGCGGTGTTCACCAGGTCGGCGCCCACGGTGGCCTTCCACTTGTTGTAGACCGGACGGGTGGCCTTGACGAATGCCTCGCGTTCGGCCGGGGTGAGCTGGGTCACCGTGACGCCGAAGCCGGCCACTTCCTTGAGCAGCGGCTTGTCGGCCTCGATCAGGCCCTTGCGGGCGAGCGCGATCTCCTGCTTGCCGGCATCGATTGCCGCCTGGCGGACGATTGCCTGATCGGCCTTGGTCCACGAGTCCCAGATCTCCTTGTTCACCACGAAAATCAACGGATCGGCCACGTAGCCCCAGGTGGTCACGAACTTCTGGCCCACCGTGTGCAACTTGAGCACCGGGAACAGCTGCATCGGGTTTTCCTGGCCGTCCACTGCGCCGCTGGCCAGCGCCGGCTGCGCGTCGGCCCAGCTCATTTGCGTGGGGTTGGCACCGAGCGCAGTGAAGGTGTCGGAGAACAGCGGCGAGCCGACCACCCGGATCTTCATGCCTTTCAGGTCCTGCGGCGACTTGATCGGCTTCTTGGAATTGGTCAGCTCGCGAAAGCCGTTCTCGCCCCAGGCCAGCGGCACCACGCCGGCTTTCTCGACGGTCTGGAAGATGCGTTTGCCGACGTCACCCTGCGTCAGCGCGTCGATGGCGGCGTAGTCGGGCATCAGGAACGGCATGGAGAACAGGTTGAGTTCCTTCACCTGCGGCGACCAGTTGATCGTCGAGCCCACCGCCATGTCGATCACGCCCTGGCGCAGCGCGCTGAACTCGCGCGTCTGGTCGCCCTGGATCAGCGAGACGCCGGGGTACATCTTGATGTTGATGCGCCCTTGCGTGCGCTCTTTGATCAGGTCGGCCCAGATCTTGCCGCCGGTGCCCCACGGCAGGGGCGGCCCGAGCACCAGCGACATCTTGTATTCGGACTTGTAGGCGGCCTGTGCCATGGCGCCGTGGGCGAACCCCAGCGCGGTGGCGGCGACGGCGAGACCCAGCAGGGTACGGCGGTATTTCATGACGATCTCCTTGGAGTGATTGAAAACGGGGACAGATTCTCAGTAGCCGAGGTAGCGCGGCAGCCACAGCGCCAGTTGCGGGAAGATGATGACCAGCACCATGACCAGGAACATGGAAAACAGCATCCAGCCGACCCAGCGCACCGTGTCTTCCATCGGCACCTTGGCGATCCGGCACGACACCATCAGGTTCACGGCCAGCGGCGGCGTGAACTGCCCCAGCGACACCTTGAGCGTGAGGATGACGCCGAACCAC
>JAAOZX010000364.1 GCA_012274225.1 Comamonadaceae bacterium
CTTGAGCAGCCAGGGACTCGCCACCGGCGTCAGGCGCTCGCCGAACAGGCGGATGGCCTCAGGCGGCATGGCCCGGGCCGGGCCCGAGCGCAGCGCCAGGTCGACATCGGCAACGTCCAGGTCGAGCATGGCATCGGTGGCGTCGATGCGGATGTCGATGTCCGGATGGGCCCGCTGGAACTGCTCCAGCCGCGGAATCAGCCACATCGATGCGAATGAAGCAAAGGTGGTCACGCCTACCGTGCGCCGGCCGGCGCTCTGGCGGATCTGGCGCACCGCGCCGTCGATGCGCGGCAGCGACTGGCTCACGGCCGTGAGCAGCTGCGAACCGGCGCCGGTCAGTTCCACGGCCCGTGTGTGGCGCAGGAACAGGCTCACGCCCACGTCGCGTTCCAGCGCCTGGATCTGGCGGCTGACGGCAGGCTGGGTCAACGCCAGTTCTTCCGACGCGGCGCGGAAGTTCAGGTGGCGGGCCACGGCTTCGAAAGCGCGCAGGTTACCGGCGGAGATCGGCCGGGTGCGCAGCCGCGTTTCGGGCTGGGTGGTGACTGGCGGGACGTTCACGCGTCGCTCGATTGATGTGATTTGAACATCAATAGCCTAACTGTTTTTCATTGGATTTACCAGTGTGCACCGTCGATCATTTGATGCCCAAATCAATTCAACTGGGAAGTACCATGCAGATCCAAAGATTCGATTCCAAGCAAGCCTCGACCGGGCCGGCGCCGGGCACCTGGAAACTGCCGCCCGGCCGTGCCATGACCCTGAGCCCGCACCAGCCCGGGCTGCTGGAAGTGGTGTACGGCGAGGTCTGGGCCACGTTCGACGGGCCGCACAGCGGGCCGCCCAACGATCTGGGCGACCACGTCGTGCGCGCCGGCGAACGGCTCTGGCTGGCCGCCGGGCAAAATCTGGTCGTCGAGTCCTGGCGCAACGACGCTCCGGCATTTTTCAGCTGGGACCCGGCGCAGTCGCCCGCTGCGGCGCCGCGGTCGGTGGCAGGCGCGTCCTGTGCAACGCCATGAACCGGTTCGCCAGCCCGGGCATCGACGCGCGCATGGGCGAGCGCCTGCCCCAGTGGAGTCTGCGTCTGCTGTCGGTGCTCGTGGCCGCAGGCCTGACGGCCGTCCTCTGGCTGGGCGCGGCGGCCGAGTCGAACCGGCACCAGGTCCTGGCCAGCCCGCGCGCCACGATGTCCATCACGCTGCCCACGGTCGCGGTGACCGCCCATCGCGCAGGCGAGACGCCATTGCGCAGCCAGGTCGTGGCGCGCACGGCGCAGGATTGCGCCAACGCGCCGGGGAATTAACCGCCGCGGCGGTGCCCGGGTGACGCTGCCCGGCCGCCGCGGCCGGGCAGCCGCCGATAATTCCCGGCATGGCCCGCCCCAAGTCCTCCGAGCACGACCTCAAGCGCGATGGCATCCTGGATGTGGCGGCCCAGTGCTTCGCGCAGCGCAGCTACCCGGCCGCCAGCATGAGCCAGATCGCGGCAGCCGGCGGCACCTCCAAGGCGCGGCTCTATCACTATTACGAAAGCAAGGAAGCGATCCTGTTCGATCTGCTGGACCGGTACACCCAGCGCCTGCTGGCTGTCATCGGCCAGGTCGAAGCCACCGCCCAGCGCCGCGACCTGAACGATAGAGAGGCCTTGCACGAGCTGGTACGCGGTTTCCTGGCGGAGTACGAGCATTCGGCCACGCGCCACGTCGCGTTGCTGCACGACACCCAGTTTCTCGGCCCCGAGCAGCGCGAGCTGATCCTGAACCGGCAGCGCGACGTGGTGGCCGCGGTGACGCGCTTCCTGCGCCGGGCCCATCCGGAACGCGTCAACGCGGCCAACCAGACGACGGTGGCGATGATGCTGTTCGGCATGATCAACTGGACCTTCACCTGGCTGCGCCCGGGCGGGCCGCTGAGCTATGCCGCCTTCGCCGAGGAAGTCATAGGCATGCTCGAGCATGGGTTAGGCCAATGACACGCAAAGACCAGGCCCCTGAGGGACCGACGGCCGCGGCTCCGGCCGCAAGCGTGGGGGCTCGGATCGTGGTGATGGGCGTTTCGGGTTGCGGCAAGTCCGCCGTGGGCCAGCGCATTGAGCAGGCACTGAGTCTGCCGTTGATCGAGGGCGACGAATTCCATCCGGCCGCCAACATCGAAAAGATGCGCCAGGGCGTGCCGCTGGACGATGCCGACCGGGCCGGCTGGCTGGACCGGCTGGGCCGTGAACTGGCTCGCCACGAGGCCGGCGCGGTGCTGACCTGCTCGGCGCTCAAGCGCAGCTATCGCGACATCCTGCGGGCCGCTGCGCCGGGACTGCGCTTCGTCCACCTGGCGTTGTCGCAGCAGCAGGCGCTGCAGCGGGTGGCCGAGCGAGGCGGACATTTCTATCCGCCCAGCCTGGTGGCCAGCCAGTTCGCCGCGCTGGAAGACCCGGCGGGTGAGCCCGGCGTGCTGGCGGTGGACGCCTGCCGGCCGCTGGACGAGGTGGCCCGGCAGGTGGTGCGCTGGCTGCGCCCGCCAGGGGCTTCGCCGCCGCGCGCTGCGGGTCGCGGGGCGCTTGGTTAACATCCGTCTTTGCTGTTTCGCGCCTGCGCGCCCCCGGAGAGACTTCCATGTCCAAAGCTTTCGCCAGCCAGGCCGACCTGGCCGACAAGAAAATCACCTTCGAGCAACTCAGCGCCCACTGCTGGGCCTACACCGCGGAGGGCGACCCGAACTCCGGCGTCATCATCGGCGACAAGTTCGTCATGGTCAGCGATGCCACGGCCACGCCGGCGATGGCGCGCGACCTGATCGCGCGCATCCGCGCCGTGAGCGCGAAGCCGATCAAGTATGTGCTGCTCACGCACTATCACGCCGTGCGGGTGCTGGGCGCCAGCGCGTACGCCGCCGAGGGAGCGACCGAAATCATCGCCAGCCAGGGCACGCTCGACCTGATCGCCGAGCGCGGCAAGCAGGACATGCAATCGGAAATGGAACGCTTTCCGCGCTTGTTCCGCAACGCCGAAAGCGTGCCCGGGCTCACTTGGCCGACCCTGGTGATCGGTGGCGGCAATCCGGTGCGCGGCGAGGTGCCGGGCAAGCTCACGCTGGACCTGGGCGGTGTGCGGGTCGAGGTCTGGCATCCCGGTCCCGGCCACACCCGCGGCGACACCATCGCCTGGGTCGGGGAGGAGAAGGTGCTGTTCTCGGGCGATCTGGTGGAGTACGAGGCCGGCGTCTACACCGGCGACGCCCACCTGGAAGAGTGGCCCGCCACGCTGGAGGCCCTGCGCGCCCTGCGCGCCGAAGCCATCGTCCCCGGACGCGGCGAGGCGATGAAAGGCGCGGCGCAGGTCGACAAGGCGCTGGATTACACCAAGCGCTGGGTGGAAACGCTGTACGCCTCGGCCAAGGAAGCGGCGGCCGCGAAGATGGACCTCAAATCGGCGATGGCGCATGTGCGCAAACACATGGACCCGGTGTTCGGCCATGTCTTCATCTACGAGCATTGCCTGCCCTTCGACGTGAGCCGCGCCTACGACGAGGCCAGCGGCATCAAGAACCCGCGGATCTGGACCGCCGAGCGCGACAAGGAAATGTGGGCCGCGCTGCAGGTTTGATCCAGCGTGTAGGCCCGCGCCGACAAGCCGCCTGCGCCGAGGACGACAAGACGGATGGGGTTGCGCTCCTAAGCTGCACGGATCGCTTCTTGCGATCGCACATACAGGAGTGATTGCCATGCCTTCCGACGACAAATCCGTGCCGCGCATCCTGCAGCAGCAACCGGAGCGCGACGACAGCGATCCGCGGCAGCAGCAATCCGGTTCGAGCGAGTACCAGCCCAAGCCCGGCGCCAAGGGCGGCCAGGAGATGGGCGAGGGCAGCTACGAGGCGACCCGCGACTATCAGAGAGACATCGAAGACTATTTGAAGAATGCCGATGTCGATGCCGATGCGAAAGCGGCCAGGCCCAAGTCCGAACAGGAAGCGCGCGAGATGGACGAGGCGGAGCGGGAAGGCCGCTCGCATTCCAAGGGCGAGCGCTGAGCGCCTGACATCAAGTCACTGCGCGGCCGCAAGTTCGCGCAGGTCGCGCTGATAGGCGCGCAGGCGCCGCACTGCAGCTTCGCGCTGGACCAGGCTGGTGCTGTTGTGCAAGATGGCAAAGCTGCGGCAGCCCTCCTGGATCAGTGCCTCCTGATACTCGCGATAGGTCATGTCGGGCGGGTTCTCGAACCGCACCAGGTAGGCCGTTAGCTGCTTGCGTGCGGTGTCGAAGTCGGGCTTGCCGTCCAGCAGTTGCTGCAAGGTCTGCAGCGCGTCCCGCTGGCGGCGCTGGCGATCGGCCAGGATGCGCTGCGGATCGATGATCGAACGATCGATGTCGCGGCGCAGGGCTTCGCGCTGGGGCTGCTCCAGCCGGCCGTAGATCATCTCGCTGCGCTCGACGAACTGCTCGTAACGCTTTTCGCGCTGCTGCGCCGGCGTGAGCTTCAACCAGTCGTCGCGGAACTTCTCATTGTTCTTTTCGTACTTGCGTTCCAGGTGCCGCACCTGGTCCGGCTGCAGGCTGGTGGCCAGCGTCACGACGGCAGGTTCGGCCCGGTCGGCCAACGACCGCAGGCGCTGGCGGAGCTCATCGACGAATGTGCAAGCCTGGGCCGGCGTGATGTCGCCCGGCACCAGTTGCTCCATCCGGCGCAGCATTTCCACGAAGCGGGGCAGTTCCTCGGCACGGTGCCATTGAAGCAGTTGCGCGATGTCGTCGCGCGTGCGCGGCGCCTGTTCGGCGGTTAGATCGACATAACTGTCGAGCCACCAGTAGGCCACCGTGTCCAGGTTGTTGTAGCCCAGCTTCACCGCGCTGCAGGCTGCCAGCGCCGCAAGCAGGGTCAGCAGAACGATAATCCGGGCAAGTCTTCGCGGCGTCGACATTTGTGAGAGGTTAATGCATGACACCAATCGATGTGGTGGTGATGGCTGCCGGCAAGGGCACGCGCATGAAGAGCCGGCTGCCCAAGGTGCTGCACCGCCTGGCCGGCCGCGCACTGCTGCAGCACGTGCTGGACACGGTGGCGGCGCTGGACGCGCGCCGCGTGGTGGTGATCACCGGCAATGGCGCCGTCGAGGTCGAGGCCACGGTCGCGCTGTGGGCCAAGGCCGCTGGTCGTTCGTTGCCGGTATTCGTGCGGCAGGAGCCGCAACTGGGCACCGGCCATGCCGTGCAGCAGGCCGTGCCGTCGCTGCACGATGACGGCGCCACGCTGATCCTCAACGGCGACGTCCCGCTGATCGAAGCCGGGACGCTGACGAAACTGCTGGCCAGCTGCGGCGGCGAACGGCTGGCGCTGCTGGGCGTGGAGCTGACCGACCCGACCGGCTATGGCCGCATCCTGCGCGAGGGCGACCAGGTGCGCGCCATCGTCGAGCACAAGGACGCGACCGAGGCACA
>JAAOZX010000365.1 GCA_012274225.1 Comamonadaceae bacterium
AATGGAGCGGGCTGGGCGGCACTTCGTTCTTCGTCGACCCGGTCGAAGACCTGTTTGCCTTGCTGATGACCCAGGCCCCCAACCAGGGCGCTTATTACCGCAACCAGTTCCGACCCCTGGTCTATGCGGCGCTGGACTGAAAGCCGCCGCCGAAACTGCTACTCTGCGGAACATGAGCGCGCACGATCATTCCCATCCGAACGATCACGGCCCGGCAACGCCGGCCTGGAAACACGATGGCGTGCGGGTCGTCCCCGGCAACCAGCTCGATCCCAACACCGCCCAGACGCCGGGCATGGACCGCAAGGCCGCGATCAATTTCGCCCGGGTCGGCGCCCAGAAACTATGGGCCGGCACGGTGACGATCCACGCCAACGCCAAGACCGGCGCCCACCATCACGGCCATCTGGAAAGCGTGATCTACATCGTCAAGGGCCGGGCCCGCATGCGCTGGGGCGAGCAGCTGGAATTCACGGCCGAGGCCGGTCCCGGCGATTTCATCTACGTGCCGCCCTACGTGCCGCACCAGGAGATCAACGCCAGCCCGACCGAGGCGCTGGAATGCGTGCTGTGCCGCAGCGACGGCGAGGCCGTGGCGGTGAACCTGGACATCGCACCGGTCGAGCAGCCCGAGCAGGTGCTCTGGATCGACCCGACCCATCCGCGCGGCGGCGTCTGAGCCCCGCGTTCTGGCCGCTGTCGGATCCCGCCTACGCGAGCCACGGTAATCAGCGCTCACGCTTCTCACCGTTTCCTACATCAAGGTCGAGTCATCGTTCGCTACAAAGCGGCATGGATGGAACACCGGACCCGCGGGGCGGTCATCTTGGGCGCGAGCACAGCGCCTTGGAGACGCCGTCGGCGCGCGCGCGTACGCACGGTTGGCGCAGCCGAGTTCCCACGCTGGCGGTGGTGCTGGTGGTGGTGACTGCCGTCGTTACGGCCGTGATGGTGGCGCCCACCGTTTCCGAATTGGCGGATCATCGGCCGGTCGCCGCGGGGCCCGTGGCTGCGGTGCCGGCGTCGCCCTCGGTGGTGCAGGCGCCGCCTCTGGACAGCCGTGCCTCGGCGCCGCACCAGCGAGCGGGCCCGGCCTGCCGCGACTGCGGCGTCATCGAATCGGTGGTGGCGCTGGTGCCGCGGGCCCAAGACGACGCCATGGCCTACCAGATGCGCATCCGCATGGACGACGGCAGCGTGCGTACCGTGAAGCAACGCGGCGCGCTGGCGGCCGGGTCGCGAGTGACGGTGGCCGATGGTTCGGTTCGCTCGGCATCCGGGCGTCCGGATCCCGGCTGAGCCAGG
The DNA here is from genome assembly GCA_012274225.1 of Comamonadaceae bacterium. Classification (GTDB taxonomy): domain Bacteria; phylum Pseudomonadota; class Gammaproteobacteria; order Burkholderiales; family Burkholderiaceae_C; genus Ramlibacter. The sequence goes on from JAAOZX010000365.1 coordinate 1,306, forward strand.
AGCAGCGATGGCCGACCAGCGCGCCATTCAAATGGGCCACTTATTGCGGCAAATACGCGGCTTTCGATGTGCCGGTATATTTCGTCCGGAAGAAGAAAACTCCGGCGAGCCCGGCCAGTGGAAGAGAAGCGAGCGCCGGCGCCGAACCCGCCGCCTTCCTCGCCTCGGGCGAGCCCCATCCTGACTAGGACGACAAGACTTGAATCAGCCGCCCGCGCCAGCCCGCTCTGCCGACTTCGGCGAGCACGTGGCAGGGGTGCGGTCGCACAGCCTGGCGCTGGCTGCGCCGCTCTCGGCGGAGGATCAGTGCGTTCAGTCGATGGCCGACGCCAGCCCGACCAAATGGCACCTGGCGCACACCTCCTGGTTTTTCGAAGCGGTGGTGCTGGGCCCGCATGCCAGCGATTACCAGCCGTTCGACACGCGCTTTTCGCGCCTGTTCAATTCCTATTACGAGTCCCTGGGGCCGCGCCACCCGCGGCCGCAGCGGGGACTGCTCACCCGGCCGAGCCTGGCTGAGGTGCGCGCCTACCGCGCCCACGTGGACGCGGCGTTGCGGCGCTTCATCGACGATGCCGACGAGGCGCAGTGGACGGCCGCGGCGCCGCTGCTCGAACTGGGGCTGCAGCATGAACAGCAGCACCAGGAGCTGATCCTCACCGACATCCTGCATGCACTTTCGTGCAACCCGCTGCTGCCGGCGTACCGGAGCCCATCGGGCAAGTCCGCGCGGGCGCCGCAGACGACGGCCGTCGAATGGATCGCACGTTCCGGGGGCCCGGCTGAAATCGGCCATGCGGGACCGGGCTTCGGGTTCGACAACGAAACGCCGCGTCATGCGGTGCTGCTCGCGCCGCATCGCATCGCGCACCGGCTGGTCAATTGCGGCGAGTACCTCGCGTTCATGGCCGACGGCGGCTACAGCCAGCCGACCCTGTGGCTGTCCGATGGCTGGGCGGCGGTTCAGGCCGGCGGCTGGACCCGGCCCGCCTGCTGGATCGCGCCCGACGATCCGCGCGCGCCTTCGGCAAGCTGGCAGGTGTTCGGCCTGGACGGTGTCCAGCCGCTGGACCCGTCGGCGCCGGTAAGCCATCTGAGCTTCTATGAGGCTGCCGCCTATGCCGAGTGGGCCGGCGCGCGCCTGCCGACCGAGTTCGAGTGGGAGGCCGCCTGCGGCGTGCCCGGCGTCCGCGAGATGACCGGCCATGTCTGGCAATGGACGCGTTCGTCGTACGACCCCTATCCCGGCTTCCGGCCGCTGGCCGGCGCGGTGGCCGAATACAACGGCAAGTTCATGGTCGGCCAACTGGTGCTGCGCGGCGGCAGCAGCGCCACGCCGCCGGGGCATGACCGCCCGACCTACCGCAACTTTTTTCCGCCGGCGGCACGCTGGCAGTTCTCGGGCCTGCGCCTGGCCAGGGACGGCGCATGCTGATCCGTGGCCTGATGGATCGGGAGCCTGGGGGCGATGCCGCGGACAGCGGTGCGCCGCAAGCCGATGGCGCATCGGCTGTCTTCGCCCACGACCTGGTCGCGGCGCTGGCGGCGCGGCCCCGGCATATCTCGCCCAAGTATTTCTACGATGCGCGCGGCTCGGAGCTGTTCGAACAGATCTGCGAACTGCCCGAGTACTACCCCACGCGCACCGAGCTGGCGATCCTCTCGCGGCATGTGCCGGAGATCGCGGCGCTGATGGGCCCGCGCGCCGAGATCGTCGAGTTCGGCGCCGGCTCACTGCGCAAGGTGCGGCTGTTGCTCGATGCGATGGAGCGGCCGGCGCGCTACCTGCCGATCGATATTTCGGGCGAGCACCTGGCGCGTTCGGCGGCGGCGCTGCAGCGCGATTACGACGGGCTGGACGTGCACCCGGTGGTGGCCGACTACACCCAGCGCCTGCTGCTGCCGGCCACGCTGCCCGGGGCCGGGCGCCGTGTCGGATTCTTCCCGGGGTCCACCATCGGCAATTTCGCCCCGCACGAGGCGCTGCATTTCCTGCAGGTGACGGCCCAGGTGCTGCGCGGCGGCGCGCTGCTGCTGGGGGCGGACCTGGTGAAGGACCCGGCGATTCTGCACGCGGCCTATAACGACGCCCAGGGAGTGACGGCGCAATTCAACCTGAACCTGCTGGCGCGGGCCAACCGCGAGCTGCGCGCCGACTTCGTGCTGGACCAGTTCGCGCACAGTGCCTTCTACAATTCGCCCCAGCAGCGCATCGAGATGCACCTGATGAGCCGGTGCCGGCAACAGGTCGTGGTGGACGGTCACGCGTTCGAGTGGGACGAAGGCGATACGCTGCACACCGAGAACTCGTACAAGTTCACCATCGAGGGGGTGCGCAGCCTGGCTTTGCAGGCGGGCTTTCGGCCCGGCCCGGTGTGGACCGACGAGGGGCGCTTGTTCAGCGTGCACTGGCTGCATGCGCCGGTCTAGATACAACACAAAGAGGGGATCGAATCATGAAGGCGACCTGGAACGCCACGGTGATCGCGGAAAGCGACGACACCGTGGTGGTGGACGGTAATCACTACTTTCCGGCAAGTTCGCTCAAGCGCGAGTACGTCACGTTCAGCAACCACCGCACGAGCAGTCCCTGGAAGGGCGCGGCCAGCTATTACTCGTTGCTCGTCAACGGCGAGATGCTCACCGACGCCGTCTGGTACTACCCCGATCCCAACCCCGAAGCGCAGATGCTCAAGGATCGCGTGGCATTCGGCAACGGCGTGAAGATCGAGTCTTAGCGGCAAGGCGTGCTGGCACCGCGGCCGGCCTGCGGCTGCGCTAAGCTCGCGCCATGACGCCGGAGCCGCCATTCATCTCTCCCGACCGATTGCCTGGGCAAATGCGCCAGCAGGGTTATGCGGTTCTCGATCCGCAAGGCGTCTGCCAGATCGCGGACTGCCGCCTGGACGAACTGCTGGCGCTGCGGCCGAGCTGGAACGGCCTGCCCCCCGATAACTACCTGAAGGACGGCGGCCACTACCGGCGCCGTCGCCATTCCTGCTTCGTGGTGAATGGCAGCGCCGGCACGCAGTCACCGCACCGGGCGCATTGGCAGCCGGTCGAGTACAACGCGCTGCACGGCGGCATGCAACGCTGGTTCGATCCGGTCAACCCGGCGGTGGTGCAGTCGCCGGCCTGGCAAGCGCTGCTGCCGGCCTTGGGCCGTGTAAGTTCGGCTCTCAAGCGGACGCAACCCTGGTTCGTCGAGGCGCACCAGTTCCGCATCGACACCGAGGGTGGAATCGGCCGGCCGACACCGGAAGGTGCGCACCGCGACGGTGTCGACCTGGTGGCGGTGTTCCTGGTCGACCGTCAGGGCATCAAGGGCGGCGAAACCCGGGTGTTCGAGGCCGACGGCCCTGCGGGCCAACGCTTCACGCTCACCGCTCCGTGGAGCATGCTGCTGCTCGACGACGAGCGGGTGATCCACGAGACCACGCCGATCCAGCCGCTGCAAGGTCAGGGGCATCGCGACACCCTGGTGCTGACGTATCGTGCCGGCGGCTTCCAGGGCGGCTGAGCCGCCGCGCGATTTCAGTCGCGGATGTCGGCCTGCGGATTGGCGCCGAAATCGGGCCGGGCCAGGAAAGCGAGGATGCGCGTCGCTGCATCCGCGGGCGAACTGAGCATGCCTTTTTCCTTCATGCCGACGAAGTTGCCCAGGTCGGGGAACTGGCTGGCGTCGGCGCTGCGCAGGGCCACCTGCATGTCGGTATCGATCACCCCCGGCGCCAGCGAGCAGACCCTGGCGCCGTTCTCGCGCGCTGCTTCTTCCAGCGCGACGCAACGGGTGAACAGGTCCATGCCGGCCTTGGCCGCGCAATACGCGGCCTGGGACGCCATCGGCCGGCGACCCAGCCCCGATGAAATGTTGAGCACCTTGCGCGGAACCCGCCAGGACTGGGTGGCGCGAAGAAAGGCAGACGTCAGCAACATCGGCGCTTCCAGGTCTACTCGCAGCGCACCGGGCAGTTCCACCGCCGGAATCGCCGAGAGCGGCGCGATGCGCGGCAGCAGGCCGGCATTGTTGATCAACGTGACGGCGGCGTAACCGTCGGCTGGCAGTCCGGCGAGCCAGGTTTCCAGCCGGGCTGCGGCGGTCTCGGGACGCGACAGGTCCTGCACCCACTGGTCGCAACGCCCGGCGGCACGGCGGGCCTGCGCGTCAAGCTCATCGTTGCGCTTGCGCGAAATGCACAGCAGGTCGTGGCCGGCGGCAAGCAACTGCTCGGCCATGGCCAAGCCCATGCCGCGGGAAGCACCGGTGAGAATCGTGAGCGGGTGGGTCATGCGGCCATCGTACCGACTACCGAATAACTCGGCGCGGGGCCGGCAGGAAGGTTACGCCGCGAGCCCGACGGGATTACGGGCCCACAAGCCGCCGCCCGCGTGCGTGACTTTCAGAACGGCGCCGCGCTCGAAAAGCGCAGGGCCGACCCAAGCGCCGGATGCGCCAGGCGCAATTGGCTGGCGTGCAGCAACAGGCGCGGCGCGCGCGCCTGCGCCTCGGGTGGCGCGTACAGGCTGTCGCCGAGGATCGGGTGGCCGATCGCCTGCAGGTGCACGCGCAACTGATGCGAGCGCCCGGTCACCGGCTCCAGTTCCAACCGGGTGGCGTCGCGGGCGGCTTCATAGGCGAGCACCCGCCAGCGCGTCCGGCTCGGCTTGCCGCACTCGCGGTCCACCACGCGGCGCGGACGATTCGGCCAGTCGGCCGCCAGCGGCAGGTCGATCAGCGCCCAGCCGTCGACAGCATCCGGGGGCGCGTCCAGCCGACCGGCCACCACGGCGAAATAGCGCTTGCCCACTTCCCGCCGCGCGAATGCACGACTGAGGCGGCTCTGCATCTCGGCACCGCGAGCCATCAGCATCAGGCCGGAGGTCGCCATGTCCAGCCGGTGCACCACTTTGGCGTCCGGATAAAGGCGCTGCATCCGCGCCGAAACGCAGTCCTGCTTATCCTCCCCGCGGCCCGGAACGCTCAGGAGGCCGGTGGGCTTGACGACGACGAGCAGATGCGCGTCCGCGTGGACGACGAGCGGATGGCCGCCGGCCGTTCCGGGATCGGATAATTTGCGCATGAACCTGCTGTCTTCCATTCCATTCTCTCTTCAGACCATCCTGCTCCTGGTCGCCTCGAACCTGTTCATGACGATGGCCTGGTACGGCCACCTCAAGAACCTCGCCACCGCGCCGTGGTTCGTTGCGGCGATCATCAGCTGGGGCATCGCCCTGGCCGAATACCTGCTGCAGGTTCCCGCCAACCGGATCGGGTTCCAGCGCGCCGGGCTGTCGCTGGGCCAGCTCAAGATCATGCAGGAAGTGATCACTCTCGCGGTCTTCGTCCCGTTCGCCGTGTTTTACATGGATCAGCCCCTGAAGCTGGATTACCTGTGGGCCGCGCTGTGCATGGTGGGCGCCGCCTATTTCATATTCCGCAACGGCTGACCGGGGCCGGCGGTTACACTCGCCGCAACCCCAGTCATCCCCACCCAGGAGCCAGCATGCTGTTTGGCAAGTTGCTGCCGCGCGAAGGCAATTTCTTCGAGATGTTCAACCAGCACGCGGATCGCATCGTGGAGGCCGCGCGCGCGTTTTCGCAGCTGGTGGCCAACTACAACGACGTGCACCTGCGCGAGCAGTACAACCGCGACGTCGACAACGCCGAGCGGGCGGCCGACCGCGTCACGCACGACGTGAACCGGATGCTGCACAAGACCTTCATCACGCCGATCGACCGCGACCAGATCCACAAGTTGATCAACACCATGGACGACGTGGCCGACCTGATCCAGGACTCCGCCGAAACCATGGCGCTGTACGACGTGCACCACATGACCGAGGAGATCTCGCGCCTGACGGACCTGAGCGTGCGCTGCTGCGACCGGGTCAAGGAAGCCGTGTACATGATCGGCACGCTGGCCGACCCGGCCTCGGCCGAGGCCGCGCTCAAGACCTGCGAGGAGATCGACAAGCTCGAGTCCGACGCCGACCGCGTGATGCGTTCGGCCATGAGCAAACTGTTTCGCGAGGAGCCCGACGTGCGCGAGGTCATCAAGCTCAAGGCGATCTACGAGCTGCTGGAAACCATCACCGACAAGTGCGAGGACGTGGCCAACCTGATCGAGGGCATAGTCCTCGAGCATTCCTGATACGGGGCGCGCAACGATGGATGCCGTCCACGCCTCCCTCTGGGTGGTGATCCTGCTGGTGGCGCTGGCGCTGGCATTCGACTTCATGAACGGTTTCCATGACGCGGCGAACTCGATCGCTACCGTGGTTTCCACCGGGGTCCTGAAGCCGACCACCGCGGTGCTGTTCGCGGCCTTCTTCAACCTGGTCGCGATTCTTGTCTTTCACCTGAGCGTGGCGGCCACCATCGGCAAGGGCATCGTGCAGCCGGGGGTGGTGGACACCCACATCGTGTTCGGCGCGCTCATCGGCGCGAGCGCCTGGAATGTGGCCACCTGGTACTACGGCATCCCCAGCAGCTCCTCGCACGCGCTGATTGGCGGCATTGTCGGCGCGGTGATCGCGAAAACCGGTGCCGGTTCGCTGATCGGGGCGGGTATCTGGCAAACCGTGCTGTTCATCTTCCTGTCGCCGCTCTTGGGATTCGTGCTGGGTTCCCTGATGGTGGTGGTGGTCTCGCACCTGTTCCGCCGGGCCACGCCGTCCCGGGTCGACCGCTGGTTCCGCCGCCTGCAACTGGTCTCGGCCGGCGCCTACAGCCTGGGGCACGGCGGCAACGATGCGCAAAAGACCATCGGCATCATCTGGCTGTTGTTGATCGCCACCGGCTACACCGCCGCGGGCGACGCCAGCCCGCCGATCTGGGTGATCATCGGCTGCTATTTCTGCATCGCGATGGGCACCATGTTCGGCGGCTGGCGCATCGTCAAGACCATGGGCCAGCGGATCACCAAATTGCGGCCGGTAGGCGGTTTCTGCGCCGAGACCGGCGGGGCGATCACGCTGTTTCTCGCCACGGCGCTGGGCATCCCCGTGTCGACCACCCACACCATCACCGGCGCCATCGTTGGCGTGGGCTCGACCCATCGCGCCAGCGCCGTGCGCTGGGGCGTGGCCGGCAACATCATCTGGGCCTGGATCTTCACCATCCCGGCGAGCGCCTTCGTGGCGGCCATCGCCTACTGGGTCAGCCTGCAGATCTTCTAGTCACGTTGAAACGCTGTGCGTTTCAACGTGTTCTGATCAGATGAAAAAGCCGGAGTGAATCCGGCTTTTTCATTGAGGGGTTGCGCTGCACGTTGTGGCGCGCAACCCGGGGCGGTGGCGTTCGATTCTTGGTTAGTTTGAATGGAGCGATGCCGCAACCGAGTAGCGGGCCTACTCCGAGATCTTGCGGCCTTCCTCGATCTGGTATTCGAAGTAGCGCTGGACGCTGAAGGCGATGCTGGCCATCAGCACGGCGGTGCCGATCATCAGGGACAGCACCACGGCGGCGATGGTGAACCAGCCGGTGCCGCCGGACCCGGCGTCCTCGCTTTCGGCGGGGTTGAACCGGGCATTCCATTTTTCCCGCGTCATGAGGCCGTAGATGATGGCCGTGAGGGCGCAGCCTGCGATGGTGAAGCCCAGTAGCGGGATCAGGACCCAACTCCACTGGTCGTCCACGCCATTGCGCTGCACCCGCTCGATGCCGTAGATGCCCAGCGCCGTCGGAATCGGCAACAGCCAGCCCGGCAGGTCGGCGAGCCCGTGCAGGTAGAAGCGGTGCAGCCCGAGCGGGCCGCCCAGGAAAGCGAGCCAGGCCGCGAGCGTCTTGTTTTTCATGGGACAGGGGTTTCGGGCGGGGTGCCGTCGCCTTCGCCCAGGGGTTTTTCCATCAGCACGATGTCCAGCCAGCGGCCGAACTTCCAGCCGCAGGATTTGAACACGCCGGCCGGCGTGAAGCCCTGTGCGCGGTGCAGGCCGATGGAAGCCGTGTTGGCCGAGTCGCCGATCACCGCCAGCAGCCTGCGGATGCCGGCCGCCTGCGCTTGCGCCGTCAATTCCGCGAGCAGTGCCCGGCCCAGGCCGCGGCCCTGGAGGTCGGAATCCACGTAGATCGAATCCTCGGCCGAGAAGCGATAGGCCGGCCGCGGCTTGAACCACTGGCAGTAGGCGAAGCCCAGCACCCGGCCGCCTTCCTCGGCCACCAGCCAGGGCAGACCGCGGGCCAGCACGTCGGCCCGGCGCGCCGCCATCTCGGCCGGGGTCGGTGGGGTGGTCTCGAAGGTGCCGGTTCCGTGCAGCACGTGGTGGGCGTAGATGGCCGTGATGGCCGGGAGGTCCTGCTCGTGGCTGGGGCGGATGGTGGTCATAAACGCTATAATCGCAGGCTCTTCAGCGTGTCGCTGGCCGGGTGGCCATGTCGCGTGTCTCAGCGCTGGGAACAATACCCTCCACCCGAAGGATAAATCATGGTCGTCATTCGACTCTCCCGCGGCGGCGCCAAGGCCCGCCCGTTCTTCCACATCGTCGTGGCCGACAAGCGCGCGCGGCGCGACGGCAACTTCATCGAGCGGCTGGGCTTTTACAACCCGATCGCCAAGGACAACGAGGAAAGCATCCGCGTAGCGCAGGACCGCCTCACCTACTGGCGCGGCGTCGGCGCCCAGGCCTCCCCGACCGTGGAGCGCCTCCTCAAGCAGGCTGCAGCCAAGACCACGGGCGCCGTCGCCCCCGCTGCCGCCGCCTGAGAACGGCAAGCGATGCTGGCCGGCCTCGAGCCCGCGGAATTGCCCGCGGACGCCGTCGAAGTCGGACGCATCGCCGATGCCTGGGGCATCAAGGGCTGGTTCAAGGTCCTGCCGCACAGCGCTTCGCCCGAGGCGCTTTTTTCTTCCAAACGCTGGTACCTGCAGCCGTCCGAGCGAGGGGCCAAGACCTTCGCCGGCACGCTGCTGCTGCGCGTGCGCGAAGCCAAAGAGCATTCCGGCACCGTGGTCGCCAGCGCCCAGGAAGTGGACGACCGCGGCACCGCCGAATCGCTCAAGGGGGCGCGGATCTTTGTCGCGCGCTCGAGCTTTCCCACCCCGGACAACGACGAGTACTACTGGGTCGACCTGATCGGCCTGGAAGTGGTCAATCGCGAGGGGTTGGTGCTGGGCAGCGTCAGGGAACTGCTGTCCACCGGGCCGCAGACCGTGCTGGTCATCGAATACTTCGAGCACGGCAAGACGCTGGAACGCCTGATCCCCTTCGTGTCAGCCCATGTCGACAACGTGGACCTTGCCGCCCGGCGCATCACGGTCGACTGGCAGCCCGATTACTGACTCGGCATGCGGTTCGACGTCATCACGCTCTTTCCCGCACTGTTCGCGCCTTTCCTGGCCAGCGGCGTCACCCGGCGCGCCTACGAATCTGGCCTGGTCGACGTGCATCTGTGGAACCCGCGGGATTTCGCCGAGGGCAACTACCGCCGGGTCGACGACCGACCCTTCGGCGGGGGCCCGGGCATGGTCATGATGGCCGGACCGCTGGCGCGCTGCCTGACTGCCGTCCAGGCGCAACGTGGCGAAGCGGCAGCGGCGCCGGTCGTGCTGTTTTCGCCGATCGGCCGCCGGCTCGACCACGCGGGCGTCCAGGAGTGGTCGGCCAGCGCCGG
>JAAOZX010000366.1 GCA_012274225.1 Comamonadaceae bacterium
CACCGGCCCGTGGACGGGCGGCGCGCAGATCAGCCAGGAGCCCAACTACCTGCTCTGGGCCGAGCAGCAGAACGCGGCCGGCGGCCTCAACGTCAAGGGCGTGAAGCGCCAGATCGAGCTCGTCAGCTCCGACGACCGCAGTGACACCGAGACCGTGGTGCGAACCTACGAAAAATTGATGGGCAGCGACAAGGTGGACCTGATCCTGGCGCCCTGGGGCAGCAATGCCAACTTTGCGCTCGCCCCGCTGGCCAATCGGTTCGGCTACCCCCTGCTGGCACCGACGGCCCTGAGCAGGCAGCTGGTGGAGATGAAGCTGCCTTATTTCTTCCTGCTGCTGCAGCAGCCCGGGCCGATGACGAGCGCGCTGGTGGACATGCTCAAGGCCAATGGCGCCAAGACCGCCGCCGTGGTCTATGTCGACGATCTGTTCGGCCTGGAGAACTACTCGGCGCTGAAGGTCGCGATCCAGGGCAGCGGGATCAAGCTGGTCGAGGAGAAAAGCTATCCCGGCGATGTCAAGGATCTCTCGCCGGTGCTGCGCTCGATCAAGGACAAGAACCCCGACGCGTTCATCGGCTTCTCCTATCCGCCCGACACCATCCTGGCGAGCAAGCAGAGCAAGGAGGTCGGCTTCAACCCGAAGTTCTATTACGCGTCGGTAGGCACGGCTTTCCAGCTGTACAAGAACGTGATGACGCCGGCCGGTGCCGAGGGCGTGCTGGGCATGGGCTCGTGGAACAGCAAGACCAGTCCGGGTGCCAAGGCCTACTTCGACGCGCACACCAAGCGGTTCGGCGGCAAGGAGCCAGACCGCTGGGCCAGCGGCGCCTGCTGGGCCGGCCTGGAGATTCTCACGGCCGGGGTCGGCAAGGTCGGCCTGGACCGCAAGGCCCTGCGCGATTACATAGCGAACACCACGCACAAGACCATCATGGGCGACATCAAATTCACCGGCAGCGAGAACACGGCGACGCCAGGATCGGTGGGCCAGTGGCAGAACGGCGAATTCGAGGTCGTGTGGCCGACCAAGATCGCCACCGCCAAGCTCAATCCGAACAAGCCGGCCTGGAAGTAGGAAGAAACGTGTCCCTGCGGGCTGCGCCCGCGTCCCGATGTCCCTCACCGCCTGGCTCGAACTGCTCGTCTCCGGCCTGATCACGGGCGGGATCTACGCCCTGGTCGCGCTGGGGCTGAACCTGCAGTACGGCCTGATGCGGATCCTGAACATCGCGCACGGCGAGTTCCTGATGGTCGGGGCCTACCTCACGTGGATGGCGCAGACCACGTGGGGCCTGTCGCCGCTGCTGATGGTGCCCGTTGCATTCGGGGTGCTGATGGCGCTGGGCCTGGCGGTGCACTGGCTGTGCTTCCGGCGGCTCACCGCGACTTCGCCCAACCTGGATATCTTCGAGGCCCGCGGCCTGATGGTCGCCTTCGGCCTGATGTTCCTGGTGCAGAACTTCGCTTCCTGGATGTGGGGCGGCGAACTGCGCGGCTACGACTACCTGACCGACCCGGTGAAGATCGGCGGCGCCCAGTTCGCCGCCAACAAGCTGCTGGTGTTCGCACTGGCGCTGGTGTTCAGCGGGGCGCTGATCGTGCTGATGCGCCGGACGCTGCTGGGCAAGGGCGTGCGGGCGCTGATGCAGTCGCAGGTGGGCGCGCAACTGGTTGGCATCGATACGCACCGCCTGCACCCGCTGATGTTCGGCATCGGGCTGGGGCTGTCGGGCGTGGCGGGAAGCCTGTTGTCGATGGCCTACACCATCTCCCCTTCGATGGGCGAGCCTTACACCGTCACGGCACTGATCGTCATCACGCTGGGCGGCTTCGGCAGCATGAGCGGCGCGCTGGCCGGCGGCCTGTTGCTGGGCGTGATCGAGACGTTCGGCATGGAGTTCACCAATCCCTCGCTCAAGGCGCTGCTGTCCTACACGGTGTTCATCGCCGTGCTGCTGCTGCGTCCGCGCGGCCTGTTCGCGAAGTAACGGGATGCCCGAATGACCGACCGCCAGATCCTGCTGCGCGACCTGCTGGTGCTGTTCGCCCTGACGGGCTGGGCCCTCTCGCTGCCCTATTACGGCAGCGAATTCGTGGTGTCCATGGCGCTGACCTGCCTGATGTATGTGGCGCTGTCTTCGAGTTGGGGGCTGTTCTGCGGCAGCACGCGCTATCTGTCGCTGGCGACTTCGGCTTTCTTCGGGATCGGCGCCTATACCAGCGCGCTGTCGCTGCAGCATCTTTCGTGGATCCAGGCGATCGCGCTCGGAGCGGGCGTGGCAACGCTGGTCGCCGTGGTGATGGGCGCCGCCGTGCTGCACCTGCGCGGCACCTACTTCGCGGTGTTGACCTTCGGCATGACCGAGCTGATCCGCAACGCCGTGAGCTACTTCGAGCGGCAGGTGACGGGCACCGTCGGCCGCGTGCTCGCCGTGGTGCCCGAGCGCGACACGATCTACCTTACCGTGCTGGGCCTGGCGGTGCTGACCGTGGCCCTGTCGATCGCCGTTCGGCGCACGCGGTTCGGCCTGGCGCTGCTGGGCATTGGCGCCGACGAGCAGCGCGCACAGACGCTGGGCGTGAACACGCGACTGATCAAGATCGCTGGCTTCGCCATGACCGCCGCAGTGGCGGGCGCGGTGGGCGCGGCGATGTCGGTGCGCTGGACCTACATCGACCCCCACACCGTGTTCAATCCCTTCATCGGCTTCCAGACAGTGCTGATCGCACTCATCGGCGGCGCCGTGACGCTGTGGGGGCCGCTGATTGCCGCCGTGGTGTTCAGCCTGCTGGCCGAGACCCTGCGCCTGCAGGCGCCGCAGGTCTACCTGATGGCGCTCGGACTGTTGCTGATCCTGTCGGTGCTGTACCTGCCGGGCGGGCTGGCGTCGCTGCGCTGGGCGACCTTCAACAGCTGGTGGCGGGACACGAAGGATTGGTGGAAGCTGCGGCGCTACGAGTGGAGCGGCGACAAGGTGCGCGACCAGCGACGCGCCCGGGAGCGGCGAATTGTCTGAGCTCCTGTCAGCCTCCCCGCCGCCCGCTGCGCGGACTGCGCCGCCGCTGCTCGACGCGCGCGACGTCACGGTGCGCTTCGGTGGACTGACCGCGGTCGATGGCGTCAGCGCGAGTTTCGGCGCGGGCGAGCTGGTGGGCATCATCGGCCCCAACGGCGCGGGCAAGACGACTTTCTTCAACGCGATCACCGGCGTCACCGCGCCGACTTCGGGCCGCCTGATCGCGGCCGGCCATGACCTCACCGGACGCGGGCCGCACCGCTACGCCGCCCACGGCCTGGCCCGCACGTTCCAGACGCCGCGGGTGTTCGCGGACATGCCGGTGCTGCTGAACATCGAGTTCGGGCTGCAGTTCGCCGGCCGGCGGCGGCGCAAATACTGGCTTTGGGGTGAGGAGCAGGCAGTGCCCTGGGCCCTGCGGGACGCGTCTAGCATCCTGTCGCTGATCGGCCTGAGCGCGCAGGCCCAGTTGCCGGCGGCGGCGATCACGCCTTCGCAGCAGCGGCTGCTGGAGATCGGCATGGCACTGGCCACGCGTCCGCGCATGCTGCTCCTGGACGAGGTCGCGGCCGGCCTCACCGAGGCCGAGGTGGTGGACATGGCGCGCCTCATCCGCCGCCTGCGCGACGAGCTGGACCTCACCGTGGTGTGGATCGAACATGCGGTGACCACCCTTTTGCGCCATGTGGAGCGCGTGATCGTGCTGCACCAGGGGCGCAAGATCGCCGACGCTTCACCGGCCGAGGTGGTGCGCAATGCCGAAGTGGTGGAGGCCTATCTCGGAGACGAGATGGCCGAGGACGGGGAGGCGCCATGATGTGGTACCAGCCCGACTTCGAACTGGGTGGATCCGGCCGCGCGCGACTCGAGGTCGAGGGCCTGGTTGCAGGTTATGGGCCGGTGCAGGTCCTGCGGGGCATCAAGCTGGAGGTCAAGCCCGGACTCACGGTGATCCTCGGCCCCAACGGCGCCGGCAAGACGACGCTGTTGCGGGCGCTGAACGGTTTGATTCCGCGCGTCGGCCAGGTCTTGCTCGACGGGCAAGACCTGCCGGAGAAGACGAACGAGATCGTGCAGGCCGGTGTGGCCCTGGTGCCCGAGGGGCGACAGCTGTTTCCGCAGATGACCGTGGCCGAGAACCTGGAGCTGGGCGGCTGGCTGGTGCCCAAGGCCGAGCGCGGGCGCCGGCTGGAGCAGGTGATGGCGCAGTTCCCCAAGCTGAGCGAACGGGCCCTGCAACTCGCGGGCACCATGAGCGGCGGCGAACAGCAGCTGGTGGCGGTGGCGCGCGCCATGATGTGCGCGCCGCGCCTGCTGATGCTGGATGAGCCATCGCTGGGACTGGCGCCGCGCATGGTGGATGAGATGCTGGCGATCGCGCGGCGCATCGCCGATGCGGGCACCACGGTACTGATGGTCGAGCAGAACGTGCGCAAAGCGCTGGCCGTCGCCGATCGCGGCTATGTCATGGAGCGCGGGGCGTTGGTTGCCAGCGGCCCCGCCCGATTGCTCGCACGATCGACCGTGGTGCGTGAGGCCTACCTCGGCGCCGCCCATTCCGATACCACCAGTGCCGCTTCCGCCGCACATCACACGCCTCGCTCGCAAGCGATACATTGACCGACCTCGACCCAAGGAGTAACCCATGTCCGACCTTTCCATGCTCATCAACGGCCTGAAAGTCACGGCCGAAAAGAACGC
>JAAOZX010000367.1 GCA_012274225.1 Comamonadaceae bacterium
GCGAAGTTCCTGGCCGACGAAATCGCGAAGTGGGCGAAGGTGATCACGGCGGCGGGGGTGAAGGCGGAGTGAAGGGCCGAGCCGAGCGCGATATTCAAGAACGGGCAATTCCGACAGCTCGTCGGCCGCACCCGATGTGAAGGAGACTGATGTGAACCTGATCTTCTGGCCGGCCGTGCGGCTGATGCTGCGGCTTCCGAACGAAAAGAAGCTGCCCCTCATGCTGGTGATCTTCTTCCTGCCTCTGGCGCTGCTGTATGACCAGACAGGCGCTCAGGTGTCCCCTGCCGTGACGGCCTGGATCGCCGGGGGCGTCGTACTCGCAATCTACGTGATGATCGCGTTCTACCTCCAGGCCAACGAGGGTTGGACGCGTGTGCTGGGACCGTTCCAGCGGCTCGCGGAAGGCGACCTGACCGGAAAGGTCGATGCGCGGGGGCTGGGCGGCCATTTCGGCCTGTTCCTGCGGCTGCTGGGCGACATCAACCACAACCTTGGCGAGATTGTTGCGCAGGTGCGCCTGAGTTCCGAATCGGTGGCGCATTCCGCGAAGGAGATCACCGAGGGGAGCGCGGATCTGTCCCGGCGCACCGAGCAGCAGGCCTCGACGCTGGAGCAGACGGCATCCGGGATGGAGGAGCTTTCCGCGACGGTCAGGCAGAACGCCGAGAACTGCAAGGTCGCGTCGCAACTCGCGCAGCGCGCCGAAGCCGTCGCTCGCAACGGAGCGCAGGAAGTGCACGCCGTGGTGCAGGGCATGAGCAGGATCCAGCAGGGCTCGCAACGCATGGCCGACATTACCAGCGCAATCGAGGGCATAGCGTTCCAGACCAACATCCTCGCGCTCAACGCGGCGGTGGAGGCGGCGCGCGCGGGCGACCAGGGACGCGGATTCGCGGTCGTAGCGAGCGAGGTGCGTGCACTCGCGCACCGCAGCGCGGAAGCCGCCAAGGAGATCAGGTCCCTGATCGAGCAGTCGGCGGGCGAGATCAAGGAGGGCAGCCGGCAGGTCGAGGCGGCCGGCAAGGTCATCGACGAGATCGTGTTGAGCGTGCAGCGCACCAACGAACTGATCGGCGACATCGCGACGGCCTCTGCCGAGCAGAGCGCTGGGGTGGGCGAGATCAACAAGGCGATCGTGCAGCTCGAGAGCGTGACGCAGGAGAATGCCACGCAGGTGCAGGCGGCCGCCGCCAGCTCCGTTTCCTTCCAGGAGGAGGCGCATCGCCTCACCGAGGTGGTGTCGCGCTTCCGGATGGCGGGCGAAGCCGGCCGGCCGCCGCGGCGGGGCAGCGCCCTTGTCACCCCGAAGGCGCCACTGACAAGACGGCCGCTGGCGCGCCAACTTGGGCATCCGGTCGATAGTGACTGGAAAGAGCTCTGAACCAGAGGAACATGACATGCCACAAATTTTTGAAAAGCGCACTTACTCCGTCACAGTAGGGCAAATGGCTGAAGTCATCCGCCTCTATTCATCTCAAGGATGGCCGGCTCTGGAAGCAGGTGGTTTTGCAAAGAAGTTGATTGGCTACTTCGTCAGCGACACAGGCGAGCTGCATCAGTTGATTCATCTGTGGCGGTTCGAGACCGATGACGACCGCCGGGCCCACTGGAAGCGGCTTTTTGAGGATCCCGATTTCATGGCGTTTGCAAAGCAGCTGCGCCCACTGGTACGAAGCCAGAACGTCCAATTGATGCTGGCTGCCCCCTGGGGCCCGCATCCGTAACGCTGCCCGCAACTCACCCAACGGAGGCATCGATGCCCAAAGGCTACTGGATCGCTCGAGTCGACGTCGCGGACATGGACAAGTACAAGCTGTATGTGGCTGCGAACGCGAAACCGCTTGCGGAGTTCGGTGCGAAGTTCCTGGTGCGGTCCGGGCGATACGAAGCGCCTGAAGGAACCAGCCGGGGCCGCAACGTCGTCATCGAGTTTCCTTCGTACCAAGCCGCCCTCGACTGCTATCGCTCGCCCGCCTATCAACAGGCAATCCAGCTCAGGCTACCCGTTGCAACCGGTGACCTGCTCATCATCGAGGGCTACGATGGGCCGCAGCCGTCTTGAGGACCGAGTCGCGTTGGACGTCACCGAGCCGGGTGGCTGGAAACAGAGTGGGACAATGTGACGCGCGGCGATGGTTCCCTCGCCGCAATGCCACTGGACCACCCTATGAATGCCGAAGAGACCTTTTCGCCGGAAGATCGCGCCACGCTTGAAGTGACGCTGCCCACGGCGCTCGAGTTGTGTCGTCTCGGGCTGGCCACGATGATCGACATCCGGCAGTCCTTCGAAATCCAGATGAAAGGGGCGATCCCGGACACCGTGCACATCCCGATCTTCGAGGTCAAGCTCATGCTCGGCGATACGTTGACCGAGGACGAGCAGGACATCCTCGACGCCGGACAGCCCAAAGACATCGACGCGAAGACCTTCTTCACCATGATCAACAAGTTGCACCATGCGCGCGACCACCTCCTGCTGTGCATTTGCAACAGCGGTCGACGCAGCCTCACGGCCGCGTCAATGCTGCGCGCGCTGGGTTATCCCAAGGCGCTGTCCGTGGCGGGTGGCTTCCAGGCCTGGAAGAAACTGCAGGCCGCCGCCGCTGTGCCGCCGATGCCGACGGCGGGCACATAAGGTCCCTCGCGTCCGGGCGATGGCGCCCGGCCCGTCCATTTGGCAATCATCGTCTCGCGCCCTGGCTTGGCGCGGCGGTGTGTTTCAAGATCGCCGTTTTGCCGATCGCGCAAGGGTTCCGCTCGTAACCTGTCTGCACGGCCGCCGCAATGCCGCGGCAGAATCGTTCCCAGCCCATCAACCGAGCCACCCATGACGATCGAAATCTCCAAAGAAGCGCGCAAGGAAGCGGTTGCGTCCATCGAGCGCTATTTCCGTGAAAACATGGAAGAGCCGATCGGCAACATCGCCGCCGGCGGGCTGCTCGGCTACTTCCTGGAGGAGATCGGGCCGCTGGTCTACAACCAGGCGGTTGCCGACATGCAGGAACGGCTGCAGGCGCGGGTCGCGGAGCTCGACATCGAGAGCCACGAAGACGAGTTCACGTACTGGCGCAAGTTCGACAAAGCCAGGAAGGGAAAGTGAATCGCCGCGCGCTCAGGCGCGCGAAGGGCTCATGGCGCGCCGTCGCCCGGCTCGCGCGACAGTTCGACGAGGAAGCGCTCCAGCGCGGGCCCGATGCGCTGCAGTTCGCGGCGGTGCATGGCGGCGAGCTTGGCCAGCACCGTACGGCCGCGGCTGGTGAGGAGCAGGTCGACTCTTCGCCGGTCGCTGCTCGAAGGCTCGCGCGCGACCAGCCCCTCCTGCGCCAGCCGGTCGACCAGGCCCACCGCGCTGTTGTGCTTGATGAACAGCTGCTGCGCCAGGTCGTTGATCGACACGCGCCGGTCCTCGGGCCAGCCGCGCAGGACGAGCATGGCCTGGTAGTGCTGGGCAGTGAGCCCGGCTTCGGTCGCTGCGTCTTCGCTGAAGCGCAGGAATCCGAGCAGCGCGTGGCGAAACCCCGCGAGCTGCGCATAGTCGCTCGTCTTCAGCTGGAACCGCTTCTCGGCCTTCTTCAGTAGCACGGGGTTGGCCTCCTCGTCAGCTGTTCTATCACGGCCCGTCCGCTAGGGTTAACTCCGATAAGCGCCACCACCGAAATCGCGCCTTCCTCCATATACTGCCCACATATCGTTTTACGATATATCAGCCCGGGAAACCAGGTCTACAGCCAGGAGTTGCCAATGCACGATCGAACTTCAGATTTATCCAGTCGCGAGCGGCGCGAGTTCATCCGCACGGGCATCGGCGTCGCCGGTGGGCTCGCCCTGCCGGGCTTCATCTCGCAGGCGGTCGCCGCGGACCAGCCGCCCATCGGCACCTGGCCCGCGGGCGCGTCCAGCGACTCGGTGTTCATCGGCATCTCGGTGCCGCGCACCGGCACCTATGCCGTCCAGGGCGAAGACGAGCTCAAGGGCTACCAGCTCGCCATCGAGCACATCAACGCGGGGCACCCGCTGATCAAGCAGATCTCGCCCAAGACCACCAAGGGCGTGCTCGGCAAGCAGCTGAAGTACGGCGTTTCCGACTCCGCCGCCAAGCCGAACGACGCGGTGCAGGCACAACAGCGCTTCATCACCGAGAACAAGGCGATCATGATCACCGGCGGGACGTCCAGCGCGGTGGCGGTGGCGCTGAACAAGTTGGCCGAGCGCGAGAAGGTGCTGTTCGTGTGCGGCATCTCCGGCTCGAACGACACCACGGGCAAGGACTGCGTGAGGTATGGGGTGCGGCAGAACTTCTACGGCGAGACGGCGGCCAACGCGATCGGCCCGGCGTTGCTGAAGGCCTACGGCAAGAACAAGAAGGCCGCCTTCATGACACCGGACTACACGTACGGCCACACCGTCACCAAGTCGGTGAACGACTACCTGAGCAAGAACGGCGGCTGGACCATGGTGACCAACCAGGTCTCGCCGCTGGGCGCGCCGGATTTCAGCTCGTACATCACGAACATCGCGAACTCCGGCGCCGAGTTCCTGATCAACGTGAATTGGGGCCACGATGCCGTGCTGTCCACCCAGCAGGCCAAGCAGTTCGGCCTGTTGCCGAAGATGAAGCTGGTCATCCCCTACCAGATCCCGTTCCTCGCCCGCGAGGTCGGTCCCGAGGTCACGGAGGGCGTGTACGCCGCCACCGACTTCTGGTGGACGCTGGAAGACAAGTACCCGCTGGCGAAGCTGTTCGTCGAGGAGTTCGAAAAGAAGTTCAATTACAAGCCCGAATGGGGCGCCGAGAACGCCTACATGGAATTTGCGCTGTGGGCCGAGGCGGTGGAGCACGCAGGCACCTTCTATCCGCCCGACGTGATCAAGTCCTACGAATCACCGCGCAAGCTCAACTCCTTCGTCGGCGAGGTCAGCTGGCGTCCCGAGGACCACCAGCTGGTCCGTCCGGTCGTGATCGTCAAAGGCAAGGCGCCCAAGGACATGAAGAGCAAGGAAGACTACTGGGAAGTGGTCGAGGTGGTGCCCGGCGCCGGCCTGATGCAGAAACCGGACGCCTTCGGGTGCAAGCTGGGCGCGTACACCTGATCCGGTCACCCCTTTGCTCCAGCGCGGCGAGTGGCCATCACCACCCGCCGCGCGTTTTTTGGCACTCCATGATCAGTTGGCCCAACTTTCTTTCGCAGTTGTTCAACGGGCTGGTGCTGGGCGCGCTGCTCGCGCTGATCAGCTCCGGGCTGACCATCATCTACGGCACACTCGGCGTCCTGAACCTGGCGCACGGCGCGATGTTCATGCTCGGCGGCTATGCGGGCTACGTCGCTTTCCAGGCGACCGGCTCCTTCATCGTGGCGGTGATCGCCGCCATGCTGTTCCTGCTGGTGGTGGGCGTGCTGATGGAGCGGATCGTCATCCGCCATTTCTACGGCCGGCCGCACGAGGACCAGCTGCTGGTGACCTTCGGGCTGTCGATCGTGTTCGTCGAGACCGTCCGCTATTTCTTCTCCAGCCTGTCCAAGACGGTGCCGCCCCCGGCTCTGCTGCAGGGCATCACCCCGATCGGGATCATGTTCTACCCGACCTACCGGCTGGCGCTCCTGTCCATCGTCGCGGCTGCGCTGATTGCGCTGTACATCGTCCTTTACCGAACCCGGCTGGGCATGATCGTGCGCGCCGGGATCGAGGACCCGGTCATGGTCGACTCGCTGGGCATCGACGTCTACCGCGTGTTCATGGTCGTGTTCGGAATCGGCGCGATGGCGGCCGGCTTCTCCGGAATTGTCAATGCGCCCGCGGTCTCGCTCACGCCCGATATGGGCGAGGCGATCCTGGTGCAAACCTTCGTGGTCGTGGTCATCGGCGGGGTGGGCTCCTTTCCCGGCGCGGTGCTCGGCGGGCTGATCGCCGGGGAGATCATCAGCCTGACCTCGATGATCAATCCCGGATACGCGTACGTGATGCTGTTTGCGGCCATGACGCTGGTGCTCCTGGTGCGGCCGCAGGGCCTGTTTGGCACGCGGGGCCGCGAGTGAAAGGCCGCTGCTGATGTTCACCAAGCGCCCGCTCCTGGTCGAGGCGGTGACGGCGGCGGTACTCATCGCCGTTCCGCTGGTGCTGCCCTATCTCGACGCGGCGCCCAACACGGTCAACCGGATTCTGGTCTGGGGCCTGTTCGGAATCGGCTTCGACATCCTGTTCGGCTACACCGGCCTGCTCTCATTCGGCCAGTCCGCGTTCTACGGCACTGGCGGCTTTGTCGCCGCCTACCTGCTGACGCGGGCCGGTTTTCCCAACGTCGTGCTCGCGCTGATCATCGGCATGATGGCCGCGGCCCTGGCCGGCTACCTGATCGGACTGCTGGCATTGCGCCGCACCGGAATCTACTTCGCGATGATCACGGTCGCGATCGCCGAGATCTTTTTCTTCGTCGAGTTCAACCCGCTGGCCGACTTCACCGGCGGCGAGAACGGCTTGCCCGGCGTGCCTACGCCCAGCCTGTTCCTGGGCTTCACGACCTTGAAGTTCACCTCGGGCTGGTCGCTTTATCCATTCCTCGCGTTCTGCTACTTCATCGGGATCGTGATCGCGTTGCGCATCGTGCGCTCGCCGGTGGGCGCCGTCCTCAAGGCGATCCGCGAGAACGCGCTGCGCGCGTCGGCCGTCGGCCATGACGTGCGCGCCTACAAGGTCACGGCGTTCGTGATCGCGGCGGCCTACGCCGGCCTGGCCGGAGGGCTGCTGGGCGTGCTGCAGGGATTCATGCCGCCCGACGCATTCATGTTCGACACCTCGGGACAGCTGATCATGCAGACCGCCATAGGCGGGCGCGGCACGCTGTTCGGGCCGGTGGTCGGCGCCGCGGTCTGGCTGTTCCTGCAGGACTTCCTGCAAGCGTCGCTCGGGCTCGGGGCGGCGTGGAAACTGGTGCTGGGGCTGGTGTTCGTGCTGCTGGTGTTCTTCCTGCGCCAGGGCATCATCGGCGGTATCCGCGACCTGTACGACGTCGTGCGCGGCCGTGCGGCGCGCGCCGAACCGCAGGAACCAGCGGCCGAGCCGCCAGCTCCGAAGCTCCAGGCCCATCAGGCGGTGTCGATCCAGACAGCCGCCGCCATGCCGCCGCGGCGCCATGCATTGGACGGCTTCGAGGGCCCGATCCTGCAGGCCCGCAATCTGACCAAGCGCTATGGCGGCATCGTCGCCAACGCCGGCGTCGACTTCACGGTGAACCACGGCGAGCTGCGCGGCATCATCGGCCCGAACGGGGCCGGCAAGACGACCTTTTTCAAGATGCTCACCTGCGAAGTGCCGCCCACCTCGGGCACCATCGTGTTCGAGGGCCGCGACATCACCGGCATGAGCGTCACCGACGTCTGCCAGCTTGGCCTGACCAAGAGCTACCAGGTCAACCAGCTCTTCAACCGACTGACGGTGCGCGAGAACTTGACGATCGCGGCCCTGGCCGAATTGCGCGGGAAGTTCCGGCTGGACCTGTTGCGCGACCTGTCCGGCATCCGCGGACTGGACCAGCAGGTGCAGCGCACGCTGGAGTTGGTGAACCTGACCGGCCGCACCGACACGCCGGTCTCGCAGCTGGCCTATGGCGAGAAGCGGCGCCTGGAGATCGGCCTGGCGCTGGCCTCGTCGCCGAGCCTGCTGCTGCTGGACGAGCCGCTGGCCGGCATGAGCCCGCGCGAGCGCGTGGAGACCGTGCGACTGCTCAAGAACATCGCCAAGGGCCGCACCATGATCATCATCGACCACGACATGGACTCGCTGTTCGAGCTGACCGGGCGCATCACGGTGCTGCAGGAAGGCCGGGTGCTGGCCGAGGGAACCCCCGACGAGATCAAGGCCAACGTGCGGGTGCAGGATGCCTACCTGGGCGGCGTCAACGGAGCGCTGGCGGCATGAGCCTGCTCGAAGTCAGCGGACTGCACAGCTATTACGGGGATTCCCACATCC
>JAAOZX010000368.1 GCA_012274225.1 Comamonadaceae bacterium
GTGCTGGCCTCGCGGGTGACCACCGCATCGCCGAACAGCTGCAGCTCCGATCCATCGCCGTTGCTCAGCGCGCGCCGTGCCGTCGCCACCGTAAGCTGGCCGTTTGTGTTGAAGGAGCGGACGCGCGGCTGGTCGATCTCCACCGTGTCGGTATCGGGGAAGTGGCGGGCATCGCTGCCGTAGACCTCGCTCTTCAGGCGGCCGGCTGCATCGTACGTCTTGACCGAGAAGCCGCGCATGAAATAGTCGGGGTCGTGGGTGGCCGGGCGCGGCGTCTCGGGAGCGCCGAATGTCGGTGTGTTGCGCGCCAGCCAGTAAGTGCCCAGCGCCATCACCGCCATCAGGATGACCGGCAGGTACACCGTCACGCGCTCCCAGCCCGCGCGCAGCAGCGCCGAGGCGCCGACCGGCGCCGATCGAGCCCGCGCCGAGCTCATCGGCGGCCAGCCAGCCGGCTCACTGGGTAACCTCCGCCCTGCGGGCTGCGGTGCTATGAGCCTCCGGAACGGCCGAGCGGCTCATGCGTAGCCTTCCAGCAGGCCGGCGTAACGGCCCGCGGCCACCAGCAGGAGGTCGCAGAATTCACGCGCGGCGCCTTGGCCGCCGGCGGCCCGCGTGACGTACTGCGCCGCCGCCTTCACTTCGGCATGGGCATTGGACGGCGCGCAGGCGAGGGCACAGCGCGCCAGCACCGGCAGGTCGGGCCAGTCATCACCGATCGCCGCCGCCTGCGACCATTGCAGGCCGAGGTCGCGCAAGGTGCTTTCCGCCGCGGCCCGCTTCAGTTCGGTGCCGTAATGCACATGTGTCACCCCCAGCGCCTGCAGCCTGGCCCGCAGCGGCGTCGAATCGCGGCCGGTGATCACGGCGGGCGTGATGCCGGCGCGCTGCAACAGTTTCAACCCGAGGCCGTCGAGAATGTGGAAGCGCTTGAGGCTCTCACCGCCATCCGACAGGTACACCCCGCCATCGGTGAGCACGCCGTCCACGTCGAAGAAGGCGACTTTCACCCCTTGCGCCGCCAACAGCAGCTCGGGCGGGAAATTCAGGGCAGGGGTCATCAGATGACCTTGGCGCGCATCAGGTCGTTGCTGTTCACCGCGCCGCACAGCTTGCCCTCGTCGTCGACCACCAGCACGCTGGTGATGCGGTGCTGCTCCATGAGCTCGGCCGCTTCCACCGCCAGCGCGTCGCTGCGAATCGTGCGCGGGCCGGGGTGCATGACCTCGCGCGCTGTGAGTCCGCGCAGGTCCAGGCCCTTTTCGATCAGCCGGCGCAGATCGCCGTCGGTGAAGATGCCCAGCACCCGGTCCCCGGAGTCGACCACGGCCGACGCGCCCAGCCCCTTGGCGCTCATTTCCCGCATCAGATCGCTGAACCGGGTGGCCGGGCCGACGCGCGGCACCGAGTCCCCCGTTCGCATCACGTCGGCCAGGTGGGTGAGCAGCTTGCGGCCGAGCGCCCCGCCCGGATGGGAGCGCGCGAAATCCTCGCTGCGAAAGCCGCGCGCGTCCAGCAGCGCCACGGCCAGCGCGTCGCCCAGCGCGAGTTGGGCCGTGGTGCTGGCCGTCGGCGCGAGGTTGAGCGGGCAGGCCTCTTTTTCGACGCCGCTGTCCAGCACGATATCGGCATGCAAGGCCACCGTGGATTCGAGCCCGCCGGTCATGGCAACGAGTGCCACCCCCAGGCGCTTGAGCACCGGCAGGATCACCGTCATCTCGTCGCTTTCGCCGCCGTTGGAGATCGCCAGCACCAGGTCTTCGGGGGTGATCATGCCCAGGTCGCCGTGGCTGGCCTCGGCCGGGTGCACGAACAGCGCCGGCGTGCCGGTGGAGGCCAGCGTCGCGGCGATCTTGCGCCCGATGTGGCCACTCTTGCCCATGCCCATCACCACAACCCGGCCGCGCAACAGCAGGATCTGCTCCACGGCCCGCGCGAAAGCGCCGCCGGTGCGCGCCTTCAACCCGGTCACGGCGGCCGCCTCGATGTCGAAGGTCATCTGGGCCAGGCGCAGGGCCTGGGCTGCGTCGAAAGCCTTGCCCGGGGCCTCGCCGAAGGGCTGGACCGAAGGCGACGAAGAAGACGCGGCGGGCGCGGGCCGGTGAACCATGGCGCGATTCTATCGAGCCGCGCGCGGCTGCCTTGTTAGCATGTCCGCATGGGCGCCCTCGAACTCACCTTGCTGTACCTGCTCGCCGCGGTGCTGGGCGTGGTGGCCTGCCGCATGCTCAAGCTGCCAGCCATGCTGGGTTACCTGGCGGTGGGCGTGGTGATCGGCCCGAATGCACTGGCACTGGCCGAGAATTCGGCGGCCGTGCGCCACCTGGCCGAGTTCGGCGTGGTGTTCCTGATGTTCGTGATCGGCCTGGAGTTCAACCTGCACAAGCTGAGGGCCATGCGGACGCATGTGTTCGGCCTGGGGCTGGCCCAGGTGCTGCTCACCATCGTGCTGGCGACCATCGGCTCGCTGTTCCTGGCGGCGCTTGCGCCCACCTTGTGGCGGATGGATTGGCGCACCGCCGTGGCATTGTCGGGCGCAGTGGCGATGAGCAGCACGGCCATCGTGGTCAAACTGCTGGCCGAGCGGCTGGAGCTCGAAAGCGAGCACGGCAAGCGCGTCATCGGCGTGCTGCTGTTTCAGGATCTTGCGGTCGTGCCTTTGCTGGTGTTGATTCCCGCCCTGGGCAGTCCGCCGGAAACCCTCTTCAAGGCGCTGGCAGTGGCCAGCTTGAAAGCCGTGGTCCTGATCGTGCTGCTGCTGATGGGTGGCCAGCGGGTGATGCGCTGGTGGCTGACCCTGGTGGCGCGGCGCAAGAGCGACGAGCTGTTCGTGCTGAACCTGCTGCTGGTCACGCTGGGCCTGGCCTGGCTGACCGAACTGGCCGGGTTGTCGCTGGCCCTGGGCGCCTTCATCGCCGGCATGCTGATCTCGGAGACCGAGTTCAAGCATCAGGTGGAGACCGACATCCGGCCGTTTCACGACGTGCTGCTGGGACTATTCTTCATCACCATCGGCATGATTCTCGACTGGCGCATGGTGCTGGCGCACTGGGGCCTGGTGCTGATGCTGCTGACCCTGCCGGTGCTGTTCAAGCTGCTGCTGGTGACGGTGCTGACGCGGATGCTGGGCGCATCGATGGGCGTGTCGTTGCGCACCGGCCTGTATCTGGCGCAGGCCGGCGAATTCGGCTTTGTGCTGCTGACCCTGGCGCAGGGGAACCAGCTGGTGCCGCCGGACTTGCTCAACCCGATCTTCGCGAGCATGGTGCTGTCGATGCTCGCCACGCCCTTCATCATCCTGCACGCCAACACCATCGTCATGAAGCTGGTGGCCAGCGAGTGGATGCAGCAGTCCCTGCAGATGACCACAATCGCGCGCCGTTCCATCAACGCCAATCGCCACGTGATCATCTGCGGCTACGGCCGCAGCGGCCAGAATCTGGCCCGCATCCTGGAGCGCGAGGGCATTCCATATATGGCGCTGGACCTGGATCCGGACCGGGTGCGCCAGGCCGCCGCTGCCGGCGACGCCGTGGTATTCGGCGATGCCGCGCGGCTGCAGGCGCTGGTGGCTGCGGGCCTGGCGCGCGCCAGCGCGGTGGTGGTGACCTACCTGGACGTGCCGGGCGCGCTGAAGGTGCTCGGCAACACACGCGGCCACGCGCCCCAGGTGCCGGTGATCGTGCGCACCCAGGACGACCACCAGCTGGAAGCGCTGCAGGCCGCGGGCGCCACCGAGGTGGTGCCCGAAGCGCTGGAGGGCTCGCTGATGCTGGCGAGCCACGCGCTGGCGCTGGTGGGAGTGCCGATGCGACGGGTGATCCGCATCGTGCAGGACCAGCGCGACGCGCGCTACAGCCTGCTGCGTGGCTATTTCCACGGCGCCGACGACGACACGGTGAACGAGCTGGAACAGGAACGCTTGTCGACGGTGACTCTGCCGGCCGGCGCCGGCTCGCTGGGCCGCGCGCTCGGCCAGCTCTCGCTGCCGGCGCTGGGCGTGCGGGTGGTCAGCCTGCGCCGCAGCACCGGCAAGATACTCGACCCGGATAGCGA
>JAAOZX010000369.1 GCA_012274225.1 Comamonadaceae bacterium
AAAACCGGCTTCATCACCGAAGCCGGGCAATGCCTGGTGATGCAGGCCAAGATCGCCGGCCGCAAACTGATCATGGTGTTCCTGGACTCAGCCGGCAAACTCAGCCGCATTGGCGACGCCGAGCGCGTCCGTCGCTGGGTTGAGTCCAACCCGGTGCTGCCCAGCGTCAATCCGAGCGCGGTCGTCAAGCAGATCGCCGGCTAAAAGCCATCCCCAAGACAAGGACACGGCCCCCGCGGGGGCCGTGTTCACGTCTGGAGCGAAGCGGATACGGAGCGAAGCGGTCTACGCCGCTGCCTTCACCGCCGGCGGCTTATGTCCCAGCCCGACGGAGATCTCGTTGGCGGTGCTTTGCAATTTGCTCAGCCAGCCTTCGTCCAGCCGATCGGCCGGTGCCGAGATCGACAGACCCGCGATCAACCGGTTCTGGTCGTCGTAAATGCCGGCGGCCATGCAGCGCACACCCAGCTCCAGCTCCTCGTTGTCGCGCGCGATGCCGTACTGGCGGGCCTTGGCCAGCTCGCGTTCCAGCACCGGCAGTTGCGTGATGCTGTTCTTGGTGTGGCCGGCCAGCCCGGTGCGGGTGGCATAGGCGCGCACTCGTTGCGCATCGTCCGCCGCCAGGAACAATTTGCCGGTTGACGTCAGGTGCAGCGGCGCCCGCCCGCCAATCGCGCGCACCACCTGCATGCCCGAGCGCTCGCTGAACGCGCGTTCGACGTAGACGATCTCGTCGCCCTGGCGCATGCTCAGGTTCACCGGCTGCTGGATCAGCTTGTGCAGCTCACGCATCGGCCCCAGCGCCGCGTCGCGAACGCTCAGGCGTCCCTTGACCAGGTTGCCCAGCTCCAGCAGGCGCATGCCCAGCCGGTAGCTGCCGGCTGCGGGCCGGTCGACGAAGCGGCCGGCGGCCAGGTCGTTGAGGATGCGATGGGTGGTGGAGGGATGAAGCCCGGTCTTTTCGCTGATTTCCTTGAGCGAGACGGCTTCCTCGCGTGACGCCAGGACGTCGATCAGCGCAAACATCCGCGCAATCACCTGGATGGTGGGCGTCGCCGGGGCGCCCGTATCGTTTTTTCTCATGGCCTGCTCGCGAAGAACAAGCCATCATTTTATCATGTGAAATCAGCGGGTCATCAAGAAGATGCCAAAGGGTCCTGTGCCTGCCAGCGCCCGTCCACCAGCATCTCGTGCGGCGTGAAGCGGGATTTGTAATTCATCTTTGGGCTCTGGCCGATCCAATACCCCAGGTACACATGCGGCAGGTTGAGCCGACGCGCCTGATCGATCTGCCACAGCACGCTGTAAGTGCCGTAGCTGGCGGCCGAGTTGGGCTCGTAAAAGGTGTAGACCGCCGAGATGCCATCGTTGAGCACGTCGAGGATCGACACCATGTGCAGCGCGCCGGCCGATCCATCGGGGAGCGTGTCGCGAAACTCCACCAGCCGCGAGTTGACACGGCTTTGCAGCAGGAACTGGGTGTACTGGTCGATGCTGTCGTGGTCCATGCCGCCGCCGGCGTGGCGTCCGGTCTGGTAGCGCAGGTACAGGTGGTAGTGCTCCGGCACGAAGCACAACTTCAGCACGCGCGCCTGCAGGTGCCGATGCCGGCCCCAGGCGCGGCGCTGGCTGCGGTTCGGCTCGAATTGCTCGGCCAGTACGCGCAGCGGCACGCAGGCGCGGCAGCCGTCGCAGTACGGCCGGTAGGTGAACATGCCGCTGCGGCGAAAGCCGCTGGTCACCAGGTCGGAGTACGCGTCGTTGTGGATCAGGTGGCTGGGGGTGGCCACCTGCGAGCGGGCCTGCCTGCCCGGCAGGTAGCTGCAAGGGTACGGCGCCGTCGCGTAGAACTGCAGTGTCTGGAGCGGGAGATCCTTGAGGTGTGTCACGCTGAAGGCTTGGGAGGCAGAAGTTCGTTCCAGTATACGGGGTCGAACCGCCAGAGGGGTCCGGGCTTTTCCGCGTTTTGTGCGACAAGCGCCGCAAAATCCGAACGCGGAATTTCGCGCGCGCCCAGCGATGCCAGGTGCTGCGTGTTCTGCTGGCAGTCGATCACCGCAATGCCGTGGTGTCGGCAGAATGCAACGAGCCCGGCCAGCGCGAGCTTCGAGCCGTCGGTCACGCGGGTGAACATCGACTCGCCGAACACGGCCCGGCCGATCGCCACGCAATACAGGCCCGCCACCAGCCGGCCGTCGATCCAGCTCTCGAAACTGTGCGCGAAGCCGGCGCGGTGAAAGGCTTCGTAGGCCTTGACCATGCGCGGCAGGATCCAGGTGCCGTCCTGGCCCCGCCGCTCGCTGCCCGAGCAGGCCCGGATCACCTCGCCGAAGGCGCTGTCGATGCGCAGCTCGCAGCGCGGTTCGATCACGAACTTCGCCAGCACCTTGCGCAACGAGCGATGCAGCTTGAACTCGTCGGTGAACAGCACCATGCGCGGGTCGGTGCTCCACCACAGGATCGGTTGGCCCTTGCTGAACCACGGAAAGATGCCGGCGCGGTACGCGCGGTGCAGGCTCTCGACGTCGAGCGCGCCCCCCGCCGCCAGCAGGCCCGGCGCCGGCTGCGAGGCGTCCCAGGCTTGTGATGGATCGGGAAATGGTTCGCCGGGGTCCAGCCACGGAAGATTCATGCGCCTATTCTGGCCGAACTCGCTTCCTCGATATTGCTCCCTCTCCCTCTGGGCGCGAGGGCAGGGGTGAGGGCAGCGTCAGGCAACGTGTTCTTTCGCTGAAGGCTCGCGCCATGAGCCCGGAAGGGCCCACCATCGCTGCTAGCATCCAGCACAGCCCGACGGTCCCATGCTCCATCTCCACTTTGCCAACCGCTACGAAGACCTCAGGGACCTGCTGCTCCTCAAACTGGCCGGCCAGCGCGACGACGTCTTCACGGCCGACCAGGTCATCGTCCCCAGCGCGGCGGTGCGGCGCGATGTGACGCTGGCGCTGGCGGATCGCGAACGCGTCTGCGCCAACGTCGGGTTCATGTTTCTTGCGCGCTGGCTGTGGGTGCAGGTGGCGCGGGTGGTACCCGGCGTCGCGGCCGAGTCGCCCTTCGATACGGCCGCACTGGCCTGGCGCGTCTACAGCGCTTTCGGCGATACCGCTTTCGTGGCCGCGCAGCCGCGGCTGGCGGCCTATCTACAGGCAGCAGGCGCCGACGACGTGATGCGCTACGAGCTGGCCGTGAAGACGGCCGCGCTGCTGGAGCAATACGTCACGTACCGCACCGACTGGCTGGCGCAGTGGCAGGCGGCAAGGACGGTGCTTTCGCAAGCCGGGGATGACACCGCCCTTGCCGACGAACGCTGGCAAGCGGCGCTCTGGCAACGCATCGCGGGCGAACTGAACCTCGGCGCCGAACATCCCATTGGCTTGCTGGTCAACGAGCTGAAGCGCGGCGGGGCAGCACGGGCGCGCGAGGCCGGCCTGCCGCAATCCGTCCACGTCTTTGCGCTCGCCGCCATGCCGCCGCTGCACATCCAGGCTTTGCAAGCCCTGGGCCGCTGGATGGACGTTCACCTGTACGTCGTCAATCCCTGCGCCGAATACTGGTTCGAGGTGATCGCGCCCAAGCGGCTCAGCCACCTGGCCGCGCGCGGCCGCGACGCAGGCCACGAGGTCGGCAACCGGTTGCTGGCCGCCTGGGGCCGCCAGACCCAGTCCCACATCGACCTGCTGGTGGAGGCGGGCGGCGAGGGCATGCAGGACGACGCCCGGTTCGAGCCCAACCCGGCTGGCACTTTGCTCGCGCAGGTGCAGAACGCGATCCTGGACCTGAGCGAAGTTGACCCCGGTTCGATCGCCCTGGCCCCCGCCGACCGCAGCATCGAAGTCCACCTCTGCCACTCGCTCACGCGCGAGATCGAAGTCCTGCACGACCATCTGCTCGGCCTGTTCGCGGCCGGCGACGGCTTGCGGCCCTGCGACGTGCTGGTGGTCACGCCGGACCTGGAAGCGGCGGCGCCGATGATCGAGGCGGTGTTCGGCACGGCACCGCCCGAGCGGCGCATCCCGTTCACCATCACCGGCCGCTCCCGCAGCACCGTCAATGCGCCGGTGCGCGAGCTGTTGGCGCTGATGGCACTCGTCGCATCGCGTTGCGCCGCCACCGCCGTGTTCGGCCTGTTGCAGCAGCCGCTCGTGGCGCGTCGCTTCGGCCTGGACGACGACGCGCTGCAGCAGGTGCACGGCTGGATGCTGGCCGCCGGCATCCACTGGGGCCTGGACGGCGCGCAGGTGCAGAGCCTCGACCTGCCGGGCACCGGCCGCCACAGCTTCGGCGATGGCCTGGGTCGTCTCTTCCTCGGCTACGCGCTGCCGGACGGCATTGCCGAACCTTTGGGCGACGTGCTGGCCAGCGGCGGCGCCGAAGGCTCGTCCGCCGTGGCGCTGGGCGCGTTCTGGCGCTACGTGGCTGCGCTGCAGGACCTGCGGGGCCACTTCGCGCGGCCCAAGACTCCCGCCGACTGGTCGTCTGCATTGCACGCTGCGATCGACACCTTCATGGCCCCCGCCGACGAGGACCTCGACGACCTCTCGGAGCTGCACGGCGCCATCGCCCAACTGGTTCAGGCCATGGAGCGCGGCGGCCTCAACCAACCCGTCGCCGCCGGCGTGGTGTGCCAGGCCCTGGAGTCCGTGCTGGACGATCCCGCGCGCGGCGGCGTGCCAGGCGGCAGCGTCACTTTCGCGTCGATGACCAGCCTGCGCAGCCTGCCGTACCCGGTCGTCTGCGCCATCGGCCTGAACGACGGCGCCGTTCCGACAGCCGACCGTCCCGCGGAATTCGACCTGATGGCCGTGCAGCCGCGTCGCGGCGACCGGCAGCGCCGCGCCGACCAGCGCAACCTGTTCCTGGACCTGTTGCTGGCCGCGCGCCGCAGCCTGTACCTCAGCTACACCGGCCGCAGCGTTCGCGACAACGCATCGCTGCCGCCCTCGGTGCTGATCGACGAGCTGCTCGATTTGCTGGTGCCGGCCATCGCCGCCGACCTCCATTCACCCGACTCGCTGAAGAAAGCCCGCGAGCGCCTGCTGGTCGCACATCCGCTGCAACCGTTTTCGCCGGCGGCATTCAATATCGAAGGTGATCAACGCCTGCGCAGCTTCGACAGCGAACTGGCACAGGCGCTACGAAGCAGCCTGGGCGCGTCTGGGCCGCCCGACAGCGCCGCCATCGCGCCGTCGGCCGGCGATGAAGAAAGAGACATCGAGATCGACCCCGACGACGAGAACGCCGTCATCGAACCCGCCCGCCTGTTCTTCACCGCGCCGCTTGCCGCGCCCGACGCCGAGTGGCGCGATGTCAGCCTGGAGCAGCTGATCCAGTTCTTCCGCAACCCCAGCCGCTACCTGCTGACCCAGCGCATGCGCATCAGCCTGCCATGGACCGAAGACGAACTGGAGGACGACGAGCCGTTCCTTCTGAACATCCCCAGCCGCTCCGCATTGGCCCGCCGCTTGCTGCCGCTACTGCTTGCCGAGCAACACCACGACGGCGAAGCCTTGCGGCGACTCGCCGCCGCCGGCACCGAGCTGCCCGATGGCGCGCTCGGCGCGGTGGTGCTCGATAGCGAACTCGAGTCCATCCAGCGCTTCGCCGACGCCGTTCGCCTGGCGACCGCCGCCCCTGTGTTGCCGCCGCACCAGGCCGCGATCGAACTGGATCTCGACGGCGAGCCCTGGCGCGTGCGGGCCGGCTTCGCGGACCTGCGACCGCATGGCCTGGTTCGCTGGCGTTACGACCAGGCGCGCGCCACGGACCTGTTGCAGGCCTGGATCACGCACCTGGTGCTGTGCGCCGATCCGCCGCCGGGCGTCGAACCGACCACCCAATGGCTGTCGCTCGAAGAACCGCGCCGCTTCGCACCTCGCCCCGATGCGCGCGGGCAACTCGCCGAGCTGGTGCGTCTCTACCGGCGCGGCCTGTGCGAACCCCTGCCGTTTTTCCCCAAGTCCGCGTGGAAGTACCTGACCGGAAGCCGCAACGTCTCCAAGGCCAATGCGCAAGGCGCCTGGCAGGTCATCAAGAGAAACCCCTTTGCCGAAGGTGCCGACCCCGCTTACCAACTCGCGTTCCGCGGCGTCATCGATCCACTGGCCGACACCGACTTCTACGAGCTGGCTGAAGAAATCTTCGGGCCCATGCTGCAGGAAAAGGGCGCCGCGCCATGACCACGCGCCCCGCCATCCCGCTCGACGTCTTCGCCTGCCCACTGGAAGGCGCGAACCTGATCGAGGCCTCGGCCGGCACCGGCAAGACCTGGGCCATCTGCGGCCTGTACCTGCGCCTGGTGCTGGAACGCGGGCTTGAGGTGCCGCAGATCCTGGTTGTCACCTTCACCAACGCCGCCACGGCCGAACTGCGCGAGCGCATCCGCGAGCGCATGGTCCAGGTGCTCGCGCGCCTGCAAGGGCGCGGGCCGACGGACGACGCGTTCACCGAGAAATTGCTGGCCAGCCTGCGCACGCGCCACGGCATCGCCGATGAAGACATGATCAAGCGCCTTCATGCAGCGGTGCAGAACTTCGACGAGGCTGCCGTCTTCACCATCCACGGGTTCGCGCAGCGGGCGCTGGCCGACGCGCCGCTCGCGGCCGGCATGCCGCTCACGCAGGAGTTGCTGGCCGACGATGGCGACTTGCTGGCCGCGACCGCGAGCGACTTCTGGCGCCGCCACGTGGCCGCGCCGGAAACATCGCCCGCGCTCGCTGCCTACCTGCTGGCGCAAAAGGATTCGCCCGAGCGCTTCACCCGGCTGTTGCGGCGCCAGGCCGGCAAGCCGCTGTCGCGCCTGATCTGGCCGGAGGGCACCGACGGCGATCCGCCGCCGATAGCCACCACGCGCCTGCAAGCCGCGCACGACGCGGCGCGCGCCATCTGGCACGGCGCGCGCGAGGACGTCATTGCCTGCGTCACCGAAGCCCTGCCCCGTCTCCACGGCGGCAGCTACAAGGCGAGCACGCTCCAGCAGGCCGTGGCCGACTGGGACGAGTTGCTCGCACCGACCAACGCCATGGCCGCATCGGGCAAGTTGGAGAAACTCGCCTTGCTCTCGGCCGCCACCCTGAGAGCCAAGCTCAACAAGAACAAGGCACCCTGCAAACACCACGACTTCTTCGACGCCGCCGACCGCCTGCTCGCCGAACGCGCCGCCCTCGACGCCCAACTCTCTCTCGCCCGCCTGCGCCTCATTCGCCGCCTGGTCACTGAAGGCCCGGACCAGCTGCGCCAGGCCAAGCGCGAGCGCCGCGTCGTCGGCTTCGACGACATGTTGTTCAACCTCCACGAGCGGCTGACCGGCGCCGGTGGCCCCGCGCTCGCGCAGGTGCTGCGGCAGCGCTTTCCGGCCGCGCTGATCGACGAGTTCCAGGACACCGATCCGCTGCAGTTCTCCATCTTCAACACGGTGTACGGCGACGGGCAGTCGCTGTTGTTCCTGGTGGGCGACCCCAAGCAGGCGATCTACAGCTTTCGCAACGCCGACCTGCACACCTACCTGCAGGCGCGGCAGATCGCGCAGGCCGAGTACACGCTGGTGCACAACCAGCGCTCGACGAAGCCGATGCTGGATGCCCTCAATGCCCTGTTCGGCGTCAACCCGCTGGCCTTCATGCTGGAAGGGCTGGTTTACCACCCCGTGGACCTCGGTGACAAGAAGCGGCCGGTGCTGGCCGATCGCAGCGCAGCCCGTGCACCGCTGCAACTGTGGACGCTGCCGCAGGTCGACGGCCAGCGGTCCGGCAAGGTCCACGCCAAGCGCGAAGCCACCAACGCCTGCGCCGGCGAAATCGCCCGATTGCTGGCCGCCGCGCAACGCGGCGAAGTCACGCTGGACGGCCGTCCCCTGGCCGCGGGCGACATGGCCGTGCTGGTGCGCAGCCATGCGCAGGGCAGCGCGATGCGCCAGGCCCTCACGGCCCTGGGCGTGGGCAGCGTGGAGCTGTCGCAGGCCAGCGTCTTCCGCAGCCCCGACGCGCAGGAGCTGGAGCGGGTGCTGGCCGCCATCCTGGAGCCTTCGCGCGAAGGCCTGCTGCGCGCGGCCCTGGCCACCGAGTTGATGGGACTGGATGCGTCGGCCATCGAAGCCTTGGCCGAGAACGAAGCCGGCATGTTGGCGCGCCTGGGCGATTTCGCCGAGTACCGCGATCGGTGGCTGAAAGGCGGGTTGGCGCGGATGCTGCGCGGCCTGTTCGTGCAGGAGCAGGTCAGCCAGCGCATGCTGGCCCGGCCCGATGGCGAGCGGCGTCTCACCAACCTGCGGCACCTGGCCGAGTGCCTGCACGAAGCGTCGCAGGAGCACGCCACGCCCGAGGCGCTGTTGCGTTGGCTCCGCCAGCAGCGCGCGCAGGACACGGCCGAGGATGCCACCCAGTTGCGGCTGGAGTCCGACCGCAACCTGGTGCAGATCGTCACCGTCCACAAGGCCAAGGGCCTGGAATACCCCATCGTGTTCTGTCCCTTCCTGTGGGACGGCCATCCCGGCCCGGCCAGCGACCTGGACGGCAAGGAGTACCACGACGACGCCGGCAAGCCGGCGATCGATTTCCGCGATGGGGACGACCCGGCCGTCAAGCAGAAGATGCAGCGCGAGCGCACCGCCGAAAGCCTGCGCCTGATCTATGTGGCGCTGACGCGGGCGGTGCACCGCTGCTACCTAATGGTTGGCTCGTACACATCGCAGAACTCGAGCAAGGAATGCACACGCGGCCCCATCAACTGGTTGGCGGCGGGGCGCGACCATCAGCCCGTCGAGTGGCTCGCCAATGCCCTCGATGCCGGCGACATCGACGCGGCCTGGGCCGGCCTGGCGCAGGCGAACGCGCCCGCCATTGCCATCGCAGAATTGCCGCAAGGCCCGGCCCAGCCGGTGAACCTGGACCGGCCGTCGCCCGAGCAACTGGCCGCACGCGAGCCACCGCGGTGGATTTCGCCGGCCTGGCGCGTCGGCAGCTACAGCAGCCTCGCGCACGGGGCGCGCAGCGAGAACGCGGCGGCCGACCATGACGTGCGGGCGCCGCGCATCGCTGTGCGAGCCCAGGACACGGCAAGTACCCCCGCCGACGACATCCTGCGCTTCCCGCGCGGTGCGCGCGCCGGCGAGTGCCTGCATGCGGTGTTCGAGCAGGTCGACTTCACGGAGGCTACCAACTGGCCACCAGTGATCGAGAAAGTGCTGCGCACCCAGCCACCGCAGGCCGCCGCCGCCGACAGCGCGTCCTGGCCGGCCATGGTCCAACGCATGCTGACCGACGTGACCGCCACACCACTGCAAGGCGGACACCGCCTCAGCCACATCTCGCGCGGCGACCGGCTGGTGGAGCTGGAGTTCAGCCTGCCGTCGTCCGGGCTCGATGCGGCACAACTTGCGGCCACGATGCGCCGTCACGGCTATGAGGTCGGCGTGCTGGGGTTTCCCAAACTCCAGGGCTACCTGCGCGGCTTCATCGACCTGGTGTACCAGCACCACGGGCGCTTTTATGTGCTGGACTGGAAGTCCAATCACCTGGGCTGGGGCGTGGCCGACTACGGCGCCGAGAGCCTGCGCCGCGCCATGCGAGAGCAGGGTTATCACCTGCAATACCTGCTGTACACGGTGGCGCTGCACCGCTACCTGCGGCAGCGGCTGCGCGGCTACGACTACGACCAGCACGTCGGCGGCGTCAACTACGCCTTCCTGCGCGGCGTGCGGCCCGCGTGGACGCAAGCCGACGGATCGGCCGCCGGCGTGTTCTTCCACAAGCCCCAGCGCGAAACCATCGAAGCGCTGG
>JAAOZX010000370.1 GCA_012274225.1 Comamonadaceae bacterium
CCTGTTCGCCGTTGCCGCCGCTCAGGCCCACGCCACCGACGACCTCGCCGTTCACCACGATCGGGTAACCGCCGACAAAGACTGCGAATTTGCCATCGAAGCTCCACTGGATGCCGAAGGCTTCATTGCCCGGCAGCGCGGGGCCGTTGGGCGGCGTGTTGAAAAGATGGGTCGAACGCTTGTGGCCGCTGGCGGTAAACGCCTTGTTCCAGGCAATCTGCGGCCCGGTGATCCGGGCGCCGTCCATGCGCTCCAGAACGAGCGGATGGCCGCCCTCGTCGACCACGCACACGGTCTCCAGCACGCCGATGTCCGCCGCCTTGGCGAGCGCGGCGTCCACGATCTGGCGGGCTTCCTTGAGCTCCAGCTTGAGGGCTTTCTTCAACGTCGATTCCTTGTTGGATGGTGGATGGCCCGGCTGGCGGCGGCACCGTTAGCAGCCGCGGTAGACGGTCTTGGTCTGCGAGTAGAACTCCAGGCCGGCGCGCCCCGACTCCCGGAAGGTGGACGTGCTCGACCACTTCAGGCCGCCGAACGGCGCGTTGACCAGATTGCCGGTGGTGGTGCGGTTGATCTTCACCGTGCCCGACTGGATGTCGTTGGCAAAGGCATGCATGTAGCGCGGATTGCGGGTCGCGATGGCCGCCGACAGGCCGTACGGCGTGTCGTTGGCCTTGGCGATCGCGTCCTTGTAATCTTCCACGTCGATCACAGCCAGCACCGGCCCGAATATTTCTTCCCGCGCGATCCGCATCGATTGATCGACGTCGGCGAAGACCGCTGGCGACACGTAGTAGCCGTGGTCGTAGCCCTCTCCCGCGAGCCGGTCGCCGCCGATCAAGTGCCTGGCTTCGCGCTTGCCGATATCCACGTAAGACAGCACGGTGTCGAGCTGCCCGGCGGTCGCCAGCGGCCCGACGTCCATGCCGGCCGTGATGCCGCTGCCGATCTTGAGCGACCTGACGCGGGTGACAAGCTTTTCGATGAAGGCATCGCGCACCTGCTTCACAACCAGGATCCGGCTGGTGCCGGTGCAGGCCTGGCCGCTGAGCGACAGGCCGCCCTTGATGGCCAGGTCGACGGCCAGGTCGAGGTCGGCGTCTTCCATAACGATCAGCGGGTTCTTGCCGCCGAGTTCGAGTTGCACACGCGTCGTCATCGGGACGCTGTTGTGGATGTGCTTGCCGGCGTCCGTCGAGCCGGTGAACGTGATCGCGCGCACATGGGGCGATTCGGTGATGACGGAGCCGATCCGGGCCGCGCTGCCGGTGATGAAATTGAGCACGCCCTTGGGCAGGCCGCTACGCACGAGGGCCTGCGCCAGGCGGTAGCCGCTGAGCGGCGCGTCCGAGGAGGGCTTGAAGACCACCGTGTTGCCGGTGACGAGGGCCGGCGCGATCTTGCGCGCGGGAATCGAGACCGGGAAGTTCCACGGCGAGATGACGGTGACCACGCCCAGCGGCTCGCGCTGGGTATAGACCAGCATGTCGGGATCGTCCTGAGGGAAGGTTTCGCCGGCGAGCGTCTGGCCCTCGATCGCGTAGAAGCGCAGCGTCTGCGCCGAGCGCAGGAACTCGTCCTTGGCCAGCGACAGCGGCTTGCCCTCCTCGCGCGTCAGCTCCAGCGCGAAGGCCGCTGCGTTGGCTTCAAGGTGGTCGGCCGCGTCCAGCAGCACCTTGGCGCGCTTGGAGATCGGCGTGGCGCGCCAACTCGCGAAGGCCGCCGCGGCGGCGTCGACCGCCGCCAGCGCGTCTGCGCTGGTAGAGGCCTGAAAGCGGCCGACGATGTCGCGGGTGTCGGCGGGGTTGACGTTGTCGAACGTCTTGCCGCCGACGGCCGCGGTCCATTCGCCGGCTATTTGGTTGCGGAATTCCTCGACCGGCTGGTTGGACATGGCAGTGCTGCTCCCGCCGAATCAGGCCTGCAGCAGCGCGTGGTCTGCCGGCACGGCGGCGCCGGTCCCGACCAGGCCTTCGCGCGCGCCGTCGGGTGCGACATAGTCGTAGTACAGCGCGGTGGTGTACAGCAGCCGCATCTGGGCGCCGACTTCGCAGATCTTCAGGCAACGCTGCTGCAGTTCGACGGTGGTGGCGTGCTCCAGCACGATCTGGTAGCCGCGCTCGCCGTGGATTTCGTCCGATACGATGTGCAGGTCGAAGAACTCGACTTCCTCGTCGGTGAAGTGGTACTTCTCGCGCAGCGTCGGGGTCTGCTTGCGGTAGATCGACGGCACCTGCGACTCCAGACCGACCACCAGGCCGGCCACGGCGACGATCGGGTCTTCGCGCATCGCCACCGCGTAGCACCAGCTTTGCAGGCCGCGCGTGGTGGCGGACATGTTGTCCGGGTCGATCACGCGCTCACGCGTGGTGCCGCAGGCCTCGGCGAAGCGGATCAGCAGGTCGGTGTGGCGGTCGCCGCCGATCTCTTCCTCGTACATGTTCGACAGCAGGAAGTCCTTGGCCTCGGTGTACTTGTCCGGGGTGCGCGCGTAGATGTAGGCCAGGTAGTCGGCGAACGGGCCGACGTAGTGATAGTGGTTCTCGGCCCAGCGCGCCAGGTGCGCCCGC
>JAAOZX010000371.1 GCA_012274225.1 Comamonadaceae bacterium
CACCGGCGCCGGCGACCCGGTGACACAAAGGGCGCGCGTGGTCGGGATGCCCAGGCCGTGCATGGCTTCCGAACCCAGGAACTCGCGAATGCTGGATCGCAGGACGGCGCGGCCATCGCCCATGCGCGAATAAGGCGTCAAGCCGCTGCCCTTGAGCTGCAGCTCTTGCGGTCCGGACGAGGTGTCGATCTCGCCCAGCAGGATGGCCCGGCCGTCGCCAAGCTGGCCAGCCCACACGCCGAATTGGTGGCCGCTGTAGACACTGGCCAGCGGTCGGGTGCCTGCGATCGGCCGATTCCCAGTCAGCGCATCGACCGCTTCCTCGGAGGCCAGAAGCTCCGGCGACAGGCCGAGCGCCCGGGCCAGCAGCGGATTGGCCGCCACCAGAAAGGGACCGGGCAGGGGAGTCGGCTGCAGTTCGGTATAGAAGGCGGCACCCAGGCCGGCGAAGCTGTTGCGCCATTCCAGACCCAGCGCCAGCGGCCGGGTGGGTGTCTGGGTCATGTCATTCATACGCCATTGTCCCGCGCGGCGCAATTGCCCGCGTGCGCGGGGTCATCCGGTTTCAGATGGAACACGGTCGGCGACGAGGCGCTGGCGATACTGGGTGGGGGTTTGGCCGAACCAGCGCTTGCAGGCCCGGAAGAAGTTGCTCTGGTCCACGAAGCCCAGCAGGTCCGCCACTTGGCCCAGCGAATACTGGCCGTCGGCCAGGTACTTGCCCGCCAGTTCGCGCCGGGCGCCGTCCAGCAACTCCTGGAAAGAAGTCTGCTCCGCGTGCAGCCGGCGCTGCAGGGTGCGGTCGGCCAGGGCCAGGCTGCCGGCGATGTCCTCGCGGCGCGGCTCGCCCTGATGCAGCCGGCGAATGATGGCCTGGCTGACGCGGTAACTGATGCGTGCATTGCCCAGGCCCGCCAGGCGCCCCTCCAGGAGCTTCTCGTGCAGCGCGTACATCGACGGATTGCGTGACGGAATGGCTGCCGCCAGATCGCCGGCCGCCAGCAGCAGTCGGGTTGCTGGCTGGCCGAACCGCAAGGGGCACTCGAACGCCGACCGATAGGGATGCAGGTCGACCGGATCGGGAAACACGAACTCGGCGGCCAGCGGCCGCACCTCGCGGCGGGTCAGCCAGCGGCACAGCATCAGCAGCGCCAGCAGGCCGTATTCCTGGCGCTGACGCGGCACCCGCAGGGTGTTGCCAGTGTGGCCCAGCACCATCCAGGCCCCCTCGGGCGCGGGTTGCAGCGCGAATGTCGCCGCGTCGGAGATCAGCGCCAGGTAGCGCGACAGACTGTCCAGGCCGGCGTGCAGGTCCGGGCTGGACAGCATGGCGTAGCCAACCACGTCGAAGTTCACATGACGCAGCGCCAGTTCACGGTCCAGGCCCAGGGCCGGATTGCCGGTCCAGGCCACAGCCAGTTCCCACAATTGGGTGACCTGATCGGCGGGAAAGCGTGCATCCGGCGCGTCCAGCAGGGCGATGTCGGCGCCGGCGGCCTGGAACAGCCTGGGTACGTCCACCCCCTGGGACGCGAACATTTCCGCGACGCCCTTGAGCCAGGTGGATGAGCTGCTGCGCCCCATCGTCATGAGTGGCTGCCTGAAGTCACTGGATTGGTCATCTTCCGATAGCCGTGCATCCGGCCTTGTCTCCGACACTCGCGTTCGCACTGCGTTTGGCATGCGGCCGATTCGCATGAATCGCCGCCCGCCGCACTGCGGAGATTAACCCCAAAGAAGGAGACAACGACATGAGATTCACCCCAAGAATCATTCCGGTACTGGCTGCCAGCCTGGCGTTCATGCTGCAGGCCTGCGGCGGATCGGATTCCGCTCCGCTCCAGCGCGCCACCAGCTTCGGCCAAGTGCTGGGCAGCAACGACAGCACCAGCGGCACCTATTCGTGGAAGGGCATTCCGTTCGCCAAGCCACCGGTGGGCGCGCTGCGCTGGAAGGCACCGGCCGACCCGGCGCCCTGGACCGACACGCGCGCCGCCACCCAATTCGGCAACGCCTGCCTGCAGAACGGCCGCATCTACGGGCCGGGCAGCAACAACACCTACGACGGCACGATCGCCACGACGCTCAACACGCCGGTGGGCAGCGAAGACTGCCTGACGCTGAATGTCTGGCGGCCCGCCGGCGACAGCTCGAACCTGCCGGTGGTCTTCTTCGTCTACGGCGGCAGCGACATCTCGGGCTACACCGCCGACCCGGTGTATGACGGTGCCGCGCTGGCCAAGTCGGCCAACGTGGTGGTAGTCACGGCCAACTACCGGGTGGGGGTGCTGGGATTCATGAACCTGGCCCAACTCAAGACCGGCGCCAGTGCCGGCGAGGACTCGGGTAATTTCGCCCTGCTCGACACCATCCAGGCGCTGAAGTTCGTCAAGAACAACATCGCCGGCTTCGGCGGCGACCCGGGCAACGTGACGCTGATGGGGCAATCGGCCGGTGCGATCAACACCTGGGCCCTGCTGACTACGCCACTGGCTGCGGGCCTGTTCCACAAGGCCGTTCCGCTGAGCGGCGGCATTTCGCTGGCGTCCAACCTCCCGGCCGGCATCATCCCAACACTCAACCCGGCTTCGACCTACGCCACGCAAGGCAACAATCTGCTGTACAAGCTGCTGATCGCCGACGGCAAGGCCACCGACACCGCTTCCGCGCAGGCCTATATCGCCACCCAAACCGCGGCACAGATTGCCGACTACCTGCGCGCCAAGGACGGCGGAGCCATCCTGACCACGGTGCTCACCGGCGGCTTGACCGGATCGGGGCCGATTCCGGACGGCGCCATGCTGCCCACCGACCCGATCGCCGCGATCGCCGCAGGTAACTACAACAAGGTGCCGGTGCTGGCCGGCAATACCGCCGACGAAGGCAAGCTGTTCGCGCCGTTCCTCACGCTCCTGGGCGGCCCGCCCGGATTCAAGATCTCGGACGCGACCCGCTTCACGATGATGCAGAACTTCAATCCGGACGCGCCCGCCACGCTGACCGAGGCCGACATCCTCGACCCGGCCTATCTGCCTTCCAGCACCCCGGCGACCGGCTGGACCGCCAAGGCCACGCTATTGAGCTCGGTCTTCATGATCCCGAGCCGCGACAACGTGCTCAACACGCTGAAGGCCAAGCAACCCAACGTCTGGTACTACCAGTTCAAATGGGCCCAGGAGCCGGCACCCTGGAACACCATCTACGGCGCGGCCCACGCGTTCGACCTGCCTTTCATCTTCGGCAATTTCGGGCCTTCGCTGTTCTCCAATGCGGCCAACAGCACCGCCAACAAGCCGGGCCGGCTGGCACTCTCGGCGGCGATGATGGCCAGCATCGGCGCCTTTGCCCGCAACGGCGATCCCAACAACGCCGCGCTGGGCACGACCTGGCCCACCTGGCCGGCCAAGCTGGTTTTCGACGCCGGCCTGACCCAGGCCAATATCTCGGTCCAGTAGCCGCACCGCCGCGCCCGGGGGCACGACAGCCCGGGGGCGGCGGCGGTGACCCGCACAGCCGGCCACGGCGGGCTGTCTCGCGCGCGAATGGCAAGGCTTTCCAAGCGCCTGCGCAGCCACTACGATTAGGCCCCCTATTAGCCGCCAGGAGCCCCCATGCTGGGTTTGATGCAAAGCCAACCGCTGTTGATCTCGTCGCTGATCGATTTCGCCGAGCGCCACCATGGTGACGCCGAAATCGTTTCGCGGCGCGTCGAGGGCGACATC
The DNA here is from genome assembly GCA_012274225.1 of Comamonadaceae bacterium. Lineage (GTDB taxonomy): Bacteria > Pseudomonadota > Gammaproteobacteria > Burkholderiales > Burkholderiaceae_C > Ramlibacter. Next base: position 3,723 of record JAAOZX010000371.1, read on the forward strand.
CATCGTTATCACTGGCGCGACGTCGCCGTGCGCGCGCGCCAGGTGGCGCATGCGCTGGACGGCATGAACCTGCTGTTTTCCGACCGGGTGGCCACGCTGGCCTGGAACGGCTACCGGCACCTGGAGCTGTACTTCGGGGTCAGCGGGTCCGGCCGGGTGTTGCACACCGTCAATCCGCGCCTGCACCCGGACCAGATTGCCTGGATCGCCAACCATGCCGAAGACCAGGTCCTGTGCTTCGACATGACCTTCCTGCCGCTGGTGCAGGCAGTGCACGCGCGCTGCCCGACCATCCGCCAGTTCGTGGCGCTGTGCGACGCCGACAAGCTGCCCAAGGACAGCGGAATTCCCAACCTGGTGAGCTACGAGGCCTGGATCGGCGGCCAGCCCGCGCAGTACGAGTGGCCGAGCTTCGACGAGAACTCGGCCTCGAGCATGTGCTACACCAGCGGCACGACGGGCAATCCGAAGGCAGCCCTTTACAGCCACCGCTCCACCATCCTGCACGCCTATGCCGCCGCCTTGCCCGACGTCATGTGCCTGTCGGCACGCGACGCCGTGCTGCCGGTGGTGCCGATGTTCCACGTCAACGCCTGGGGCATTCCGTATTCGGCGGCGCTGGTGGGCGCCAAGCTGGTGTTCCCCGGCCCGGCCATGGACGGCAAGTCGATCTACGAATTGATCGAGGCCGAGCGGGTCAACTACGCGGCGGGCGTGCCGACCGTCTGGCAGATGATGCTGGGCCACATGAAACCGAACAACCTGCGCTTCTCCACCTTGAAGCGCACGGTGATCGGCGGCTCGGCCTGCCCGCCGGCCATGATCCATGCCTTCCGCGACGAGTATGGGGTTGAGGTGCTGCACGCCTGGGGCATGACCGAGATGAGTCCGCTGGGCACACTGTGCACGCTGAAGAACAAGCACCTGACCATGTCCGAGGACGAGCAGATGAAGATCCGCCTCAAGCAGGGGCGGGCGATCTTCGGCGTCGACCTGAAGATCGTCGGCGAGGGCGGCCGCGAGTTGCCGTGGGACGGCAAGACCCCCGGCGACCTCTACGTCAAGGGCCCCTGGACGGTGCGCGAGTACTTCAAGGGCGAGGGTGGCAATCCGCTGGTGGACGGGTGGTTTCCGACCGGCGACGTCGCCAGCATCGACGCCGACGGCTACATGCAGATCACCGACCGCAGCAAGGACGTGATCAAGTCGGGCGGCGAGTGGATCAGCACCATCGACATCGAAAACGTCGCGGTGGCGCATCCGGCCGTGGCGATGGCGGCGTGCATCGGCATGAAGCATCCCAAGTGGGACGAACGGCCCATCGTCGCCGTGGTCAAGAAGCCGGGCGCGCAACTCACCCGCGAGGAATTGCTCGCGTTTTACGAGGGCAAGGTTGCCAAGTGGCAGATCCCGGACGACGTCGTGTTCGTCGACGCGATCCCGCTGGGCGCCACCGGCAAGATGCTCAAGACGCGCCTGCGCGAAATTCTCAAGGACTATCGCTTGCCCACCGCATGAGGCGGCATCTCGAGCCCGGTGACGCGATTTGCAGTGCAGAACGGCATGCGCCCGTGTTGTCGCGTTTGAGATAGCCAGCAAGAATTTTTAGGGAAACCCCGGGCGCTGCACCGCACAAAAACTTGTACCCTGCCCACTGACCGATCCACAAGGAGCCTTCGATGAAATTCGTCCTGAAATGTGCGGCGCTCGGCGCCATCCTGGCCTGCGCGACACCGCTGTTCGCCCAACAAGCCGGCAAAGCCGCCGCCGCGCCCGCCGCCGCCGGTCCCCTGGCCGGCCAGACCGTGCGCATCGCATTCATGGACCCGCTTTCGGGACCGTTCGCCAACGTTGGGCAGAACCAGCTCAAGAGCTGGCAGTTCGCCGCCGAACACTTCTCGGGCGCGAAGAATCCGGCCGGCATCAAGTTCGAGGTGGTCGGATTCGACAACAAGGGCTCGCCGCAGGAGAGCCTCAACACATTGAAGGCCGCTGCCGATCAGGGCTTCCGCTACATCACGCAGGGCAACGGCTCGGGCGCCGGCCTGGCCATCGAGGATGCGGTGCAGAAGTACAACGAACGCAATCCCGGCAAGGAACTGATTTACTTCAACTACGCCGCGGTGGATCCGGCCATGACGAACGAGAAGTGCGATTACTGGCACTTCAGGCTGGATGCCGACACCACGATGAAGATGGCCGCCCTCACGGCGTTCATGAAGGATCAGCCCAAGGTCAACAAGGTCTTTCTGCTGAACCAGAACTACTCGCATGGCCAGCAGGTCGCCAAGTTCTTCAAGGAAGACATCGCCCGCAATCGCCCGGACGTGAAGATCGTCGGTGAAGACCTGGTGCCGATCGGGCAGGTCAAGGATTTCTCGCCCTATGTGGCCAAGATCAAGCAATCCGGCGCCGACACCATCGTCAGCGGCAATTGGGGCACCGACCTGACGCTGCTGGTCAAGGCACTGAACGACTCCGGATTGAAGATCCCGATGTACACGTACTACGCTGGCGTGACCGGCACGCCCACCGCCTTGGCGGCCGGCGGCGACAGCGAGGTCTACGTGGTTGCCTACGGACACGCGAACCACACCGGCGAACTCGGCCAGATGGGGGCGGACTTCAAGAAGAAGTTCAACGACGATTACTACACCTACGCCACCTACAACGGCATCAACTTGTTGGGCGCCGCCATGGCCAAGGCCAAATCCACCGATCCGGTGAAAGTGGCCAAGGCGCTCGAAGGCCTGTCGGTCAAGAGCTTCGCCGGCGACGTGACCATGCGCGCATCCGACCACCAGCTGCAGCAGACGATGTTCATCACGAAGTGGCAGAAGGCGGACAAGAAGTATCCGTACAGCGTCGAGAACACGGGCTACACCTTCGTGCCCATCAAGCAGATGGACCCGTATGTGTCGAGCACGCCCACCAGCTGCCAGATGAAGCGGCCAGCCTCCGCTTCCTGACCTCGCAATACCACGTGAGCGCCGGGTGAAGCCTTCCGCCCGCCCGGCGTTTTCATGTCGGCAGCGGCGGGCCCTGGTTCCCGCATACCCCGCGCACCGGACTACCGGCTATCGGGCCGCCGCGAGGGGCCTGTAACCACGGACATCGCATGGAGTTCTTCACTATCTCACTGCTGAACGGCCTGAGCTACGGGCTCCTGCTGTTCATGCTGAGCTCCGGCCTGACGCTGATCTTCAGCATGATGGGCGTGCTCAATTTCGCGCACGCCAGCTTCTACATGCTGGGAGCGTACTTTGCGTTTGCCACCACTCAACTGGTCGGGTACTGGCCGGCGCTGTTCGTCGCTCCGATGGTGGTCGCCGTGATCGGCGCATTCTTCGAACGCTACGCGCTGCGGCGGGTCCACAAGTTCGGCCATGTGCCGGAGCTGCTGATCACCTTCGGGCTGTCCTTCATCATCCTGGAGATGGTCCAGCTGGTCTGGGGCACCAGTTCAGCCGACTACCGCGTTCCCGCGTCCCTGGACGGACCGCTGTTCACGATCTACGGCACCCAGTTTCCGGCCTATCGCGGCTTCATGATGCTGGTGGCGGTCCTGATGTTGATCGCCATCTGGCTGTTGCTCACGCGCACCCGCATCGGCCTGGTGATCCAGGCGGCGCTCACCCATCCGGAAACCGTGGAGTCGCTGGGACATAACGTGCCGCGGGTGTTCATGCTGGTGTTCGGCGGCGGCGCGGCGTTGGCCGGGCTGGCCGGGGTGATCGGCGGCAACGCCTTCGTGACCGAGCCCGGCATGGCCGCCACCGTCGGCTCGGTGATCTTCGTGGTGGTCGTGGTCGGCGGCATGGGCTCGCTGTCGGGAGCCTTTGTCGCATCGCTTCTGATCGGCGTGATCCAGACATTTGCCGTCGGTGTCGACAGCTCCCTCATGGGCGCGGCCTCCGTGTTGGGCCTGGATGTCACGCCCCAGACCTTTGGCTATCCCCTCTGGAAGCTCAAGATCAGCCAGATCGCACCGATCCTGCCGTACCTGTTCATGGTGCTGATCCTGATCTTCCGGCCCAAGGGCCTGCTCGGAACGCGGGAAGGCTAGGGCCATGAGCGCGATGCCAGAAACTGTCGATCAGCCGGCCGACCCGGGATCCGGCAGCCCCGTCTCCTACTACGAATTCAGGCCGCTCAACGTCGGTCGCTGGATCGTCTGGGGCTTGTTCGCCCTGGTGCTCCTGGTGGCGCCGCTGGTGTTCACCAGCAGCCTGTCGCACACCCTGCTCAGCCAGATTGGCGTGGCCATCATCGTCTGCCTGTCCTACAACATGCTGCTGGGGCAGGGCGGCATGCTCAGCTTCGGCCACGCAGTGTATTCGGGTCTGGGTTCGTTCCTGGCGATCCACGCACTGAACCTGGTCAGCAAAGGCAACCTTCCGATCCCGGTAAGCCTGGTGCCCATCGTCGGTGGGCTGGCGGGGATGTTGTTCGCCGTCGTGTTCGGCTGGGTCAGCACCAAGAAGGCGGGAACCACCTTCGCCATGATCACTCTGGGTATCGGGGAACTGGTTGCGGCCATGTCGCTGATGTTCCCCGAATTCTTCGGCGGCGAGGGCGGCGTCTCCAGCAACCGGGTTACCGGAGCGCACCCGCTGGGCATCACCTTCGGGCCGCAGATCCAGCTGTACTACCTGATCGCGGTGTATACCTTCATCTGCACGGCGCTGATGTTCGCCTTTACCCGCACGCCGCTGGGGCGCATGCTCAACGCGGTGCGCGACAATCCCGAGCGGGTCGAATTCGTCGGCTACGACACCCAGAAGGTGCGCTACCTGGCCTTCATCATCGCGGCATTTTTCGCTGGCATATCGGGCGGGTTGGCGGCGCTGAACTTCGAGATCGTCACTTCCGAAGTGGTAGGCGGTGCGCGATCGGGCGTCTACCTGCTGTTCACGTTCCTGGGCGGCGCCACCTTCTTCTTCGGGCCCATCATCGGCGCGATCCTGATGGTGATCGCCTTCGTGCTGCTGTCCGAGCTGACCAAAGCCTGGCTGCTGTACCTGGGCCTGGTGTTCCTGTTCATGGTGATGTACGCGCCCGGTGGCATCGCCAGCCTGATCATGATGAACCTGCGCGTCGCCGCATTCGGCCGGCTGAAGGAGCTGTGGGTCAGCTACCTGGGCCTGGCCATCACGGCCCTGATCGTGCTGCTCGGGGCCGCGGCGATGATCGAGATGGTCTATCACCTCAAGCTCAATGCCGCGCTCGGGCCGGAGTTGCACTTCATGGGGATGACGCTCAATGCGCATGGCCTGAACAGCTGGTTCGGGTCGGCCTTCGTGATGCTCACCGGCCTGGGCCTGTTCGAGCTGACGCGGCGCCATTTCGTGCAGCAATGGGGCGAGATCCAGGAGTTCATCGAGAAGGAAATCAAGCGGAGGGAGGCGCTATGAGCGATACCCCGCCGCTGTATGCGCTCGAATTGAAGGACCTGCGCAAGAGTTTCGGCAAGACTGAGATCATCCGCGGCGCCAGCATGGTGGTGAAGCCCGGCGAACGGGTCGGCGTCATCGGTCCCAACGGCGCCGGCAAGTCCACGCTGTTCAACCTGATCAGCGGCCGCTTCGCGCCCACCAGCGGCCAGGTGCTGCTGAACGGGCAGCGCATCGACGGCAAGCGGCCGTTCGAGATCAACCGGATGGGCCTGTCGCGCAGCTTCCAGATCACCAACATATTTCCCAAGCTGAGCGTCTTCGAGAACCTGCGTTGTGGCGTGCTCTGGACCCTGGGCTACAAGTACACGTTCCTGAAATTCCTGGCCGATCTGGACGACGCCAATGCCCGCGCCGAGCAGCTGCTGGACATGATCAAGCTGCACCGCAAGCGGGATGTGCTGGCGATCAACCTGACCTACGCCGAGCAGCGGGCGCTGGAGATCGGCATCACCATCGCCGGCGGTGCCGGCGTGATCCTGCTGGATGAGCCGACAGCGGGCATGAGCAAGAGCGAAACCCGGCGCTTCATCGAACTGATCAAGGAAGTCACCGTGGGCAAGACCCTGTTGACGGTGGAACACGACATGGGTGTGGTGTTCGGCCTGGCCGACAAGATCGCGGTCGTCGTCTATGGTGAGGTCATTGCCTTCGACCGTCCCGAAGCCGTGCGGTCCAACCAGCGGGTCCAGGAAGCCTACCTGGGCTCGCACGTGGCCGATGCCCAGACGGCGAGGCAGTAACCCATGCTCAAGATCGAGAATCTGCACGCCTTCTACGGCAAGAGCCACGTGCTGCACGGGGTGCATTTCGAGGTGGGCGAGGGTGAAATCGTCGCACTGCTGGGCCGCAACGGCTCGGGCCGCTCCACCACCGCCAAGGCCATCATGGGCATGGTGGACTGCACCGGCACGGTCGACTGGAAAGGCCGAAACACCGTCGGGATGAAGCCTTACGAGATCGCGCACCTGGGCCTCGGTTATGTGCCCGAGAACCGCGACATCTTCCCGAAGCTGACCGTGCACCAGAACTTGATGCTCGGCCAGAAGAGCGCGCGCCAGGCCGGCCGCTGGACGTTCGACGACATGTACCAGATGTTTCCCCGCCTGGAGGAGCGCCGCAACGTCGATGCGGGCGTGCTGTCGGGCGGCGAGCAGCAGATGCTCACGCTCTGCCGCAGCCTGATGGGCGACCCCGATCTCATCATCATCGACGAGCCGACCGAAGGGCTGGCGCCGAAAATTGTCGAGCTGGTCGGGCAGTACCTGCAAAAGCTCAAGCAACGCGGCATCTCGGTACTGCTGATCGAGCAGAAGCTGACGATTGCGATGGCCATTTCCGATCGGACCCTGGTCATGGGCCACGGAAGCATTGTGTTTCAAGGAACGCCGGACACGCTGCGCGCGGATGCGTACATTCGCAAGGAGTGGCTGGAGGTCTAGCGGGGCGCTCCGCCGGTTGTCTCTGGCGGGACAAAAGCGATTGCGGCGACCGGCAAGCTCCCTACAATTCCGCAAAGAGAACGCTCGTTCTTTTTTTTAGTTTCAGCGCGCCCGTCGTTGTCC
>JAAOZX010000372.1 GCA_012274225.1 Comamonadaceae bacterium
CCCTGTTTTGCGGCCTTTTCCGTACAGTGCCAGGATTGGAGTTTTGCGAAATGACCGACCACAGCCTCACCCGTTTCCTCAGTGCCGACAGCGCCGACGTCGATCCGGTGGAGACGGCGGAATGGCGCGACGCGTTTCTCGCACTGGTCGTCGCCCACGGGCCCGCCCGGGCCCGCTTCGTCCTCGACCAGCTGGCGAATCTGGCGCGCAGCCCGCACATTGCCTGGTCGCCCGAGCTGGTCACGCCTTACGTCAACAGCATTGCGGTGGACCAACAGCCCGCCTTTCCGGGCGATCTCGCGATCGAGGAGAAGCTCGGCTCGCTGATGCGGTGGAACGCGCTGGCGATGGTGGCGCGCGCGAACATGGCGTACGGCGAGCTCGGCGGACACATCGCCAGCTATGCCAGCGCGGCTGACCTGTTCGAAGTCGGCTTCAACCATTTCTTCCGCGCCCGCAATGCACAGCAGGGCGGCGACCTGGTGTTCTTCCAGCCGCACAGCGCGCCCGGCGTCTATGCGCGGGCTTTCCTGGAAGGACGGCTGGCCGAGGCCGACCTCGCGCATTACCGCCAGGAACTGACGGCGCCGCGCGACGGTGCGCGAGGGCTGTCGAGCTATCCGCATCCCTGTCTGATGCCCGACTTCTGGCAGTTTCCCACCGGCTCCATGGGCATCGGGCCGATCAGCTCGATCTACCACGCGCGCTTCATGCGCTACCTGACGCATCGGGGCTTGCTCAACTGCGAAGGCCGCAAGGTCTGGGGCGTGTTTGGCGACGGGGAGATGGACGAGCCGGAGAGCATGAGCGCGCTCACGCTGGCGTCGCGCGAAAAGCTGGACAACCTGGTCTGGGTGGTCAACTGCAACCTGCAGCGCCTGGACGGTCCGGTGCGCGGCAACGGCCGCATCATCGACGAGCTGGAAAAGCTGTTCCGCGGCGCCGGCTGGCACGTGATCAAGCTGGTCTGGGGCAGCGACTGGGACGGCCTGTTCGCCCGCGACACGACCGGTGCACTGGTGCGCGCTTTCGCCGACACGGTGGACGGGCAGATGCAGACGTTCGCGGCCAAAGACGGCCGCTTCAATCGCGACAATTTCTTCGGCCAGAACGAGGAACTCGCGCGGCTGGCCCAGGGCATGACCGACGAACAGATCGACCGCCTGAAGCGCGGCGGTCACGACCTGGTGAAGATCCATGCGGCCTATGCCGCGGCGGCGAAGCACAGCGCCGGCCCCACGGTGATCCTGGCCCACACCAAGAAGGGTTACGGCATGGGCACGGCCGCCCAGGGCAAGATGACCACTCACAGCCAGAAGAAGCTGGAAGACACGGCGTTGATCGAGTTTCGCAACCGCTTCAACTTGCCGCTGTCCGACGAGCAGGCTCGGAACCTCGAATTCTTCAAGCCGGCCCCCGACAGCGCCGAGATGCGTTACCTGCACCAGCAGCGCGCCCGGCTGGGCGGCTACCTGCCGCAAAGACTCCCGTCCACTCAAGTCGTACCGGTGCCGGCGCTGGGTACCTACGCGGCTTTCGCCACCGCGGCGGGCGGAAAGGAAATGTCCACCACGATGGCGTTCGTGCGGCTGCTGGCCAATCTACTGAAGGACCGAGAACTGGGACCGCGCATCGTGCCCATCGTCGCCGACGAAGCGCGTACTTTCGGCATGGCCAACCTGTTCAAGCAGGTGGGCATCTATTCCAGCGTCGGCCAGCGCTACGAGCCGGAGGATATCGGCTCGGTGCTCTCATACCGGGAGGCGCTGGACGGGCAGATCCTGGAAGAGGGCATCAGCGAAGCCGGCGCGATCGCCAGCTGGACGGCGGCGGCCACCAGCTACAGCGTGCACGGTTTTCCGATGCTGCCGTTCTACATCTATTACTCGATGTTCGGTTTCCAGCGGGTCGGCGACGCGATCTGGGCGGCGGCCGACCAGCGCTCGCGCGGCATCCTGCTTGGCGCCACTTCGGGGCGCACCACCTTGGCCGGTGAAGGCCTGCAGCACCAGGACGGCAGCAGCCACCTGGTGGCCGCCACGGTTCCCAATTGCCGGGCCTACGACCCGGCCTTCGCCGGCGAACTGACGGTGATCGTCGACCACGGCATGCGCGAAATGCTGGTGGAGCAGCGGGACTGCTTCTACTACGTCACGCTGATGAACGAGAACTACGCGCACCCGGACCTGCCGGCGGGGGTGGCACAGGATGTGGTGCGCGGCTGCTACCTGTTCCAGCGCTTTGGGGCGCCAGCCGCCGGCGGTCACGCAGGCGCAGCTGCCTCCCAAGTGACCCTCATGGGTTCAGGCGCCATCCTCACCGAGGTGATCAAGGCCGCCCGGCAATTGGCGGGACAAGGCATCACCTGCGATGTGTTCAGCGTGACGAGCTGGAGCGAGCTCGCGCGCGACGGACAGGCCGCCGAGCGGCGCGCGATCGACGGTGACGCGGCCGCCACGCCTTTTGTCGCGCTGCAGCTGGCAGCCACCCGCGGCCCCGTCATCGCCGCCTCCGACTATGTGCGCGCGGTGCCGGAAAGCATCCGCGCCTTCATCCCGGCTGGCCGGCGCTACCTGACGCTGGGCACCGACGGCTTCGGGCGCAGCGACACCCGCGCGGCGCTGCGCGAGTTCTTCGGGGTGGATGCGGCCGCGATCGCGTCGGCGGCGCTTTACGCGCTTTCGAGCGGCCGCTGATGACAAATCCCCAGCCGGCACTAACATGCGCAGATGATCAATTCGCGTTTCTGGGCCGACCTGAGCACCCCTGAGTTCGGCCAGCTGGACCCGGCACGCACTGTCGCCGTGCTGCCGCTGGGGGCGACCGAACAGCACGGGCCCCACTTGCCGCTGTCGGTCGACCAGGTCCTGGTGGACGGCATCATCGCCAACGCCCTGCCCCGCTTGCCCGAGGACTTGCCGGTGCTGGTGCTGCCGACCCAGCAGGTCGGATACAGCCCCGAGCACGCGCGCTTCGACGGCACTCTGACCCTGTCGGCGGGCACCGTCATCGCCAACTGGACCGAGCTGGGCGAATGCGTCGCGCGCGCCGGCCTGAAAAAGCTGCTGTTGTTCAATTCGCACGGGGGCCAGGTCGGCCTGATGGACATCGTCGCGCGCGAACTGCGCTCGCGTTGCAAGCTCATCGTCTACAGCAGCAGCTGGTGGAACCTGCCGCTGGGTGACGAGGTCCAGGCCCTGTTCAGCACGGAGGAGCATCGCTTCGGCATCCATGGCGGCGACATCGAGACCTCGATGATGCTGGCACTGCGCGCCCAACACGTCGAGCTGGCCCAGGCCTGCGATTTCAAGTCGACGTCGCAGCAGCGCGCAGGGCGCTACCCGATCCTGGGCAACGGAACCAGCGCCAAGTTCGGATGGCAGATGCAGGACTACAACACCCGCGGGGCGGCCGGCAATGCTGCCGCTGCCACGGCCGACAAGGGCCGAGCGACGTTAGGAGCGGCCGGCCAGCAGTTGGCGCTGTTGCTGCAGGAGTTCTCGCAACTGCCGCTCTCCACGCTGATCGACGAGGCCAAGCCCTAGCAAGGTTTGGTCGCATGCCGGCTTCGCCAGCTTGCCGCGCTCCTGGGGCGGCAGCGCGTGGTGGTCACTACTTCACCGGAGTTTCGGTCTCGCGAATGATCCCGCCGCCGTTCACGCTTCCTTGCGCTGAGCCGGCGCCGAGAGCGCGCTGCACGCAGGCTTCCCGGTCGGCCGCGGGCTGCGCCTTGCAGCGCTCGGTCGCATTCTGGGTGAAATTGCTGCTGCCGCCATTGTCCAGCCGGGCGCGCCGGGCTTCAGCGTAGGCGGCTCCAGCTTCCTTGAGGCAGGTGGCGCGGTCCTGTTGCGACTGGCCGCTCAGGCAACGGGCGCGTTCCTGTTGGTAGCGTTGCTGCGCCTCGGAGCTCCCCTTGTTTCCCGCCGCCCAGGCCGCCGGGGCCAGGGCCAGGACCAGCGCCACGGCGCTGAAGCGTTGCAGGGAATTCATAGGGATTCCTTTTGGATGAATTGCAGAACTTGCTGCCGTCGTACGGCCAAGCTTGTGCGTCGCGGCGCCGTCATCGTGTAGGACGTTACGGCCAGGCGGCGCGCACAAGGAGCGCGACTGCGCCCCGTGAACCGAACCTCGATCGGGCGTTCAGCTGCTGCTGCTTTCGGCGTTGCCGCCGTGCGAACTGGCGGCCGACTTGGAGCGATTGCTTTCGCTGCGGGCTTGCCCGCCCTTGCGGCCAGCTTCGCGCGCCTCTTCAGACGTGAACTCGTGGGCTGTGCCCTTCTCGTGGGCGGCACGGCCGCCCTCGCTGGCGATCTCGCGCTGGCGCTGCGGATCCATGGAGGCGAAGCCCCGGTTGGAACTGCCTTGCTTATTGCCCAGGGTGCCTTGTTTATTCGATGCCATGTCGAAATCTCCTGATGAAAATGCGGTGGAAATACATGACCGGCACAGCGCCGACCATGCACCGATTGAGCGTTCACGGCGTCTGCCCGCTCGTCAGGAAGACCTGCCGGGCGCTGTAGGACAAGGCCTCGCCAAGTTACGAGTTGCGGCTATGAAGTCAATAGCACTGGCGCCAGGCGTATCAGCAGCGCCGATGTTTCGGCGGTGACGCCGGACGCAACGGCGCCGTCCTGCAGCAGGTTGGCGAGCAGTCGCGAGAGTTGCGGCCCCGAAGGCTGGATGGGCCCAAAGAACAGCGGCCGCCGGCCGTCGGCCACGAGCAGCGTCGGAAAGGATTCGATGTCCACGTCACCCATGGCCGCGGCCTCGTCCTCCACGTCCACCCAGCCGAATCGCAGGTCGGGATGGGTGGCGGCGGCCTGCGCAAACAAGTCGCGCCATTCGCGGCAGGCACCGCACCACTGGGCGCACAGGCAGATGACCCACCGTTCATGGCGCGCAGGATCAGGGTTCGCTCGCATTTCGCCAGTCTAGCAAGCGCATGCAACGGCAGCGCCTGCGCCGGGGACGTCATCTCAGGTGTAGGTGACCCACGAGGCGTAGTCGGGGTGGTCCAGATGCGGGATGGCGTTGAAGCACACCAGCGAATGACGTTTCGGGGTGAATGCGAATTCGGTGATCGCGGTATTGCGGATGCGCATGTTCAGGTCGATGGTCGTCTCGGGGCTGGTGCCCAGCACCCGCCCCACGGCCGTGGCGATCGGGCCGCCGCTGCTGACGATCAGGACGTTCTGGCCGTAATGGTTGGCGCGGACGTGATCCAGCGCGCCGGCCACCCCGGCGACGAAGTCGTTGTAATGCGGCATTCCCTTCGGGCTCACAACGCCGGCCATCCACTGGGCCAGTCCGTCGCGCAGCAGGCGGAAGTGGTGCTTGTACAGCTCAGGCGACCCGGGCTTCTCCAGCTTGTGCGGATGGATCGCCGCGATCACCGCGGCACTGTCGTATTCGTTCAGGCCGTCCCAGGACAGGTGCTCACCCGCGCGGTTCATGCCTTGCAGGACGCCTTCGAGGGTCTGCTTGTGACGCTTCAGGGTGCCGGCGATCAGGCCGTCGAAGTGGATGCCCTTCTGCGCGAAGTATTCGCCCAGGCGCACGCTCTGCTTGCGGCCGAGGTCGCTGAGTTGGTCATAGTCGTCGGCGCCGAACGATGCCTGGCCATGTCGAACGAGATAAAGGGTTCCCATGCAGCGCGATTCTGGCGGCGCCGGCGCGACGCCGAAGTCGCGACCGCGACCGCCCACTATGCCGTGGCCACCGTCCGCGGGCGTCGTCCACTTCGTCGCTCTGGAAGATCATGGCATCAAAGAACCACTGCGCCGGAAATGCAGGTGATCGAATCTCCGCCCACCCAGACCTGGCCCTGTTGGTCGCGCTGGATGTGAATGCGGCCGGCGCGATCCAGGCACGCGCCCTGAGCCGCCAGGTAGCGGACGGGCAAATGACCGGCTTCGATCAACCACTGCGCCAGGCTGGCGTTCAGGCTGCCCGTGACCGGATCCTCGTTGATGCCGGCCGGCGCGGCAAAGGCGCGCACTTCGAGCTGTGGGCCGGAGGCTGCGACGGGATAGAGCGCCGCAACACCCACCTTGTGGCCCAGCCGCTTGAGCTCGCCATGGTCGGGCTTGAGTGCGAGCACGGTCGCCGGACTGTCGAGCAGCAGGCTCAGCCAGACCGGTCCGTTGTCCAGAAGCTGCGCCGTCAGCACCTGGCCGGTTTGGAGCCCGAGTGCAGCCGCCAGTTGCGCGAGGACCTCGGCGCTGGGTACCGTGCGCTGGAGCGCAGGCGCGGCAAAGGCCAGCCGGCTGTCATCGCGACGCAACCGGACCAGGCCGACCTCACACTGCTGCACGATGAATTCGGTACTCTTCGGCAGGCCACCCGCTTCCAGCCAGGAATGTGCGCTGCCCAGCGTCGGATGTCCGGCGAACGGCAGTTCCCCACCCGGCGTGAAGATGCGCACGCGGTAATCGGCCTGCGCACTGCGCGGGGGCAACAGGAAAGTGGTTTCCGAAAGGTTGGTCCAGCGCGCGAAGCGCTGCATCTCCTCGTCGGCCAGGCCGTCGCCGTCCAGCACCACGGCCAGGGCGTTGCCGCGATACGGCGTGGCGGTGAAGACGTCGACTTGTCGGAACGCGCGGTTGCGTTTCATCGGTGTCCCCAGTTGATCGAGGGCAGCCCACCCCGGATTTTTCCACATGGCCGCCGACCTCAGCCGGCCGCCAACCGCTCGCGGATCGTGGCGGCCAGCGCCGCGACGCCGCTGTCGATCTGCTGCACGCTGGCAGTCACGAAGGACAGGCGCAGGCAGCGCGTGTCGGGTGGGCCGGCAAAGAAGGCCTCGCCGGGCACGAAGGCCACGCCCTTGTCGACAGCCTTGGGCAGCAGCGCAGTGGCGTCCATGCCTTGCGGCAGGCGCGCCCACAGGAACATGCCGCCGTCGGGTGTGTTCCAGCTGATATCCAGGCCGCGCATTTCCCGCCGCAGCGCGGCCACCATCGCGTCGCGCTGCGACTTGTAGAGAGCCCGGATGGTGGGCACGTGCCGGTCCAGGAAGCCGTCCTTCATCACCTCGGCGATCATTCGCTGGTTGAATCCCGGGCTGTGCAAGTCGGCCGCCTGTTTGGCCTGCAGCAGCTTGGGAAAGAGCAGCTTCGGCGCAACCATGAAGCCCAGCCGCAGCCCGGGCGCCAGCACCTTGGAGAACGAGCCGAGGTAGACGCAACCGTCAGGGTTGCGGGCCGATAGTGGCGGCGGCGGCGGGGCGTCGAACCACAGGTCGCCGTAGGGATTGTCTTCGACGATCGGCAGGCCCAGCTCGGACGCTCGTCGCGACAACGCGGCCCGGCGGTCCTCGGTCATGGTGCGGCCGGTCGGGTTCTGGAAATTCGGCAGCAGGTACAGAAAGCGGGCTGGCATCGGCTGGGTCGCCGCTGCCAGCGCATCCACCAGCACGCCCTGGTCGTCGCTGGCGACCGCAATCACTTCCGGCTCCATCGGGGTGAACGCCTGGAGCGCGCCCAGGTAGGTAGGCGTCTCGACCAGGACGCGAGAGCCGGCATCGATCAGGATCTTGGCGA
>JAAOZX010000373.1 GCA_012274225.1 Comamonadaceae bacterium
ACTCCATCGGGCGGTCGCGCACGTCCTGCACCGACAACGCCGAGGCGATGACCAGCACCTCGTCGAGCGCGCCGCGCTCGCGCCCTTCCAGGATCATGCGGGCCACCCGCGGGTCCAGCGGCAACCGGGCCAGCTCCTGGCCCATGGGCGTGAGGGCGTTGGCATCGTCGACCGCGCCCAGCTCGTTGAGCAACTGGTAGCCGTCGGCAATGGCTCGCCGCGAGGGCGCGTCGAGGAACGGAAAATCCTCCACCGCGCCCAGCCGCAGCGCCTTCATGCGCAGGATGACGCCAGCCAGCGAGGAGCGCAGGATTTCCGGATCGGTGAAGCGCGGACGCCCGGCGAAGTCCTTCTCGTCGTACAGGCGGATGCAGACGCCGTTGGCCACGCGGCCGCAACGGCCGGCACGCTGGTTGGCGGCGGCCTGGCTGATCGGCTCGACCAATAGCTGCTCCACCTTGCTGCGGAAGCTGTAGCGCTTGACGCGGGCGGTGCCGGCGTCGATCACGGAGTGGATGCCGGGAACGGTGAGCGAGGTCTCGGCCACGTTGGTGGCCAGCACGATGCGCCGGCCGCTGTGCGAGTCGAAAATCCGTTCCTGCTCGGCCTGCGACAGCCGCGCGAACAGCGGCAGCACTTCAGCGCTGCGCGCCAGGGGCTGGTGTGACAGGTGCTTGCGCAGGTGGTCGGCGGCCTCGCGGATCTCGCGCTCTCCCGGCAGGAACACCAGGATGTCACCGCCGCCGCCGCCGGTCCACAGCTCGTCGACGGCGTCGGCAATGGCCTCGTTGAGCCCGTAATCGCGCGCTTCCTCGAACGGCCGCCAGCGCTGTTCCACCGGAAACATCCGGCCGGACACGTAGATGATCGGTGCCGGGCCTTCCTTCGAGGCGAAGTGCAGCGCGAACCGGTCGGCGTCGATGGTGGCCGAGGTCACGATCACCTTGAGGTCGGGCCGGCGCGGCAGGATCTCGCGCAGGTAACCCAGCAGGAAATCGATGTTCAGGCTGCGCTCGTGGGCCTCGTCGATGATGATCGTGTCGTAGGCGTTCAGCAGCGGATCGGTCTGGGTTTCCGCCAGCAGGATGCCGTCGGTCATCAGCTTGACCGAGGCGCCGGGTGTCAGCCGGTCCTGGAACCGCACCTTGTAGCCCACTACCTCGCCCAGCGGCGTTTCCAGCTCCTGGGCAATCCGCTTGGCGACGCTGGAGGCGGCGATGCGCCGCGGCTGGGTGTGGCCCACCAGCCGGCCGCGCGTCCCGGGCGGCGCGTTGAGCCGGCCCCGGCCCATGGCCAGCGCGATCTTGGGCAACTGGGTGGTCTTGCCCGAGCCGGTTTCGCCGCAGACGATCACCACCTGATGGGCCGCAATGGCGGCCGTGATGTCGTCGCGCTTGGCGCAGACCGGTAGCGCTTCGGGAAAGGTGATGCTCAGGGGCGGCAAGTCGGCGGGCTCAAAGCCGTCGATTATCGCGCCGGGGCGTCAGGCGGTTTCGGTGGCGCGCAGCTCGGCGATCTGGCCCGAGGCCAGGTCGTGCCAGGCCACCCGGCTCGAATAGCTCCAGGCCGTGCGCGACATGTCGCGCGCCATCGCCACCACCGCCGAAGGCCGCGACCTGGCCGTCGTGGCGATCAGCCCCACCCCCACCTGCGCCGCCCACTGCGCCTTGCCCGCCTCCAGGTCGCTGGCCGCCGTGCTGGTGCTCAGCGCCACCGGCCGCGACAGCCGCTGCGCCACCGTGCGCCCCAGCTGGACCAGCCGCTGGAAATCGCTGGCATTGCGCGTGACCAGCAGGAAGCCGTCTTCGGACAGCCGCCCCATCTCCACGTCCGCCGGCACGCAGCGGCGCAGCCGGCTGGCGCACACGAACAGCGCATGGTTCACGGCCGCCCTGCCGTGCAACTGCTCCAGGGCGAAGAAGTTGCCGATCGACACCGCGATCACCCCCACCGGCCGGTCCGGGTCCTGCTGCTGGCGAAAGAACGCCATCCCCACCATGTTGCCGGTCTCCGCGTTGCTTCGCATCCGCGTGATCGGGTCGTAGCTGGGCCCCTGCACCAGCACCTCGCGCAGCTCGATCAGGTACGAATAGCGCCGCCACATCATGCTGGCCAGCGCGGCGAGGTACGCCATGCCGCCCAGTGCGCTGACCGGATGCACCTGCCAGGGCACGCCGTCCCGATCCAGCGCGATCCAGGTGAGGCCGATCAGCGTCACGAGCATGAAGGCCACGGCCAACACCCCGTTCCAGGCCAACCGGTCGCCGATCCAGGTGCTGCGCAGCGTCATGAACAATCCGCCACAACCGACCACCACGGCCACGGCCGAACCGAACGCCAGCGCCTGCCAGGGATCGAGCAGCCAGCTCGCCGCCATCGTGGCGGCGCCCAGCGCAGCCATCTGCATCCGGGCGCGACGGGCCGCCGCTGGATTGCGCATCAGGCCGAGCTCGGCCCACAGCATCAGCCCCAGCACGGCCGCGGCCACGATCGCCACATGGGCCAGCAGGCGCGATTCGTGATCCGGGTCGGCCAGCGGAAGCCCGCCCAGGAAGGCCGCCACGAACAGCGCCGACACCAGGGACGACAACGCGGCCGTCAACGCCACCCGCTCGCGGGAGCGCACGTAGGCCGCCAGCGAAGCGGTCAGCATCAGCGCCACGGTGCCGAAGAAGGCGCCCCAGAAACCGATCTCCCACATGTGCATGGGCCGACCTTAACCGGCCGCCCGGGCAAACGCAACGACCGCAATGGCATGGGCACCCCAGCCGGCCCGCATGGGGCTTCAGTGCACCGGTTCGAGCGCCGGCAACTCCGCGATCACGTCGGAATCCCGGTCGTGCCACGCCATGCGGCTGGCGAAGCTCCATGCCGTGCGCGACATGTCGCGGACCTTGGCCACTTCGGCGGCCGGATTCGCGTGCGCGGTGGTGGCCAGCAGCCCCACGCCGACCTGCGCGGCCCAGGCGGTCTGGCCTTCGGCCTCCTCGCCCGAACTGGTGCGCAGCATCACCGGGCGGGACAGGCGCTGCGCGACTTCCCGCCCCAGCTTGACGAAGCTGTCCACGTTCTTGGCATTGCGCGAGATCAACAGGAAACCGTCATCGAACAAGCGCCCCATCTCGATGTCCGCGGGTACGCAGCGGCGCAGGCGGCTCGCGCACACGAACAGCGCATGATTGAGCGCGGCCCGGCCATGCAGATTCTCCAGGGCATACAGGTTGCCGATCGACACCCCGATCAGGATCAGGGGACGCACCGGTGTCTGCTGCTGGCGCAGGAACGCCTGGGCGATCATGTGGCCGGTGGCCCCGTTGGACTGCATCCGCGTGATCGGGTCGTAGCGCGGGCCCTGGGCCAGCACCTCGCGCAGTTCGATCAGGTAGGAGTAGCGCAGCCACAGCATCGCGCCGATTCCGGTCAGGAACATCATGCCCGCCAGAGCGCTGGCCGCATGCACGAGCCACGGCACCCCCCGCGGATCCAGAGCGATCCAGCTCACGCCGCCGACGCAGACCGGCAGGAGCAGGGCACCCGAGACGGCTGCCCAGGCCAGCCGGTCACCGCGCCAGGCGCTGCGCAGCGCCGACAGCGTGGCGGCGACCGAAACGCCGAAGGACAGGGATGAACAGAGCATCAGCGCCTGCCGGGGCGTGACCATCCAGCTCACACCGACGGTCAGGACGGCCACCGCGGCCACGCCGGTCAGCACCCGGCGGCGCCGCTCGCGATCGCGCAGCACGCCCAGGTCCACCAGCAGCATCATCTGCAGCATGGTGGCGCTGAAGAGGCCGACCAGGGCGACCAGGCGGACTTCCAGATCGGGGTCGCTGACCGGCAGGCCAACCAGGTAGCTGCCGATGAACAAGGCCGACAGGAGGGCCGTCAGAGCCGCCGCCAGGGCGACCCGATGGTGCGATTGCACGAAGGCGGCGAGTGCACCAGCCAGCATCAGCGCCACGGTGCCGAAGTACGCGCCCCAAACAAAGCCGATCGCCTC
>JAAOZX010000374.1 GCA_012274225.1 Comamonadaceae bacterium
CGGCGAGCCCAGCCACGCCACCTGGCCTTCCATGCGGCCCCGTCCCCGGCGCACCACGTCCTTCATGCCGAAGCGGGCCAGCAACTGGCCGGAGTCGGCGATGTCCAGCTTGAAGTTCATCACCGTGCGCCGCCGCTCCGCTGGGGTACGCGGCAATCGGGGGCCGCCCGGTAGCGCCGGCTGCGCGTTGAGCGCGGCCCAGTTGCCGGTGGCGGTGAAGACCGCCTCGGGGGTGCTGAGGTTGAGCTTGTTCAGGCGCCACTCACGCACACCGCCCTCGCGCGCCACGGCGCCCGGACCCCGGTTGACGGCGTCAATCTCCAGGTGCCCGAGCTTCTTGCCGCGCAGATCGAAGTCGTCCACCACGATGTCCAGCGCCGGCAGGTTGTCGGGCTGTTCGTCCAGCAAGTTTTCCACGTCAACGGCCGCCGAGGCAGCGACCGAAAGGCGGGCCAGGCGCGCGTACAGCCGGCCGCCGCCCGCGCCAGCCGGCTGGCGGTACTCGACAAAGCCGTTGAGCTCGGCGGCATCGACGTTGGCACGCCAGAGCAGTCCGTCACGCGAACCACCGACCACCACGTTGTGCAAGGTCCGGCCTCCCGCTGTCAATTCCCGGGCACGAACCGCCAGCACCGTGGGCAGATAGCCCGCCAACGTGCCGCTGGCCGGGGCACTCACGGCGGCTGCGCCGCCCGTGCCAGCGCCGGCGGCACGGTTCAACACCGCTTCCCAGGCGTCGACGTCGACGCCCGTCAGGTTGATGTTGGCCGTCACGCCCTGCTCGGGCAGCTGCGCCGATTCACCGGCCGCCAGGCCGACCGCAAGGCTGCCACGGATGACGCGCGGCTCGGCGCCAGACACATCCCGCACATAGACGATGGACGCCAGCCGGCCGAGTTCCGCGGTGACCTGATCCTGCAATCGCCCCGGCGGCCCGGCTGTCGCGCCGGCCGCGTCGCGCACCAGAGCATTCTCGTAACGCAGCGGCATCACCTGATCGGCCGTCTTCAACAGCGGCGCCGGCAGGTTCAGCGCCAGGCCCTGCAGCGTGCTGGTGACAGTGACTTCCGGCACGCCTCGGCGAAAAACGATGCCGAGGTTGTAGGCCGCGCCGCCGCTGGCGTCCTTGGCCAGCCGGGACACGAACCCGAGTTCGCGCGCCTGGCGCAGACCCTCGGCCGTGGCACTGCCTTGCGCGCGCAACGCGATGGTCGCGTCCGGGCCCGGCGGCATGGGCACCGAGGTGACGCCGCGGCTGCCGCCTTCCAGCCGCACTTCGCCGCCCAGGGCACGGGCCTGCGTGCCAACCAGCGCGAAGCCCGCTTCGTTGAAATTCACGACACCTCGCGCGCGCGCCAGCACCGGCGTGTCCGGCGTGATCTGGATGTCATTGCCGGTCAGCGTCACGCTGCCCTGGACCTTCGAACGATCGAGGGTGGCCACCGGCAGCGACAGCTTCAAGCGCACCTCAGCGTTGCCGTTGCCGCTGGCCTTGGCGAGCGCCTGGTCGATCATGGGGGAGATGGGCGAGTTGTTGACGATGTCGAGCGCCTGGTCCAACGGGCCGCGCACCTCGCCGGTCACCGCGACCACCGTACTCTTGAAGTCGGGGATCTGGGCTTCGACCTTGACCTGGAGCGCGGGCGCCCCGCTGAAACGGCCAGTCGCCCCCTTGACCTGCATGCCGTTGCGCTCGAACACCAGCTCGCCGCCCAGCTGCGTCAGTGCCGGCCAGTTGCGGTTGCCGCGACCGATGCTGGGCGGCACGAAAGCATAGACGACGTCGCGAACATTGGCGGTGATGCGGAACTCACCGAACCGCGCGTCCTTGAAAGGGAACTCGCGCAGGTCGCCCTTGACGCGGAATTTGGCGCCGCTTGCGGTGCCCTGCAGCACCGAGTCACGCACGTAATCGCGTGCCGTCTTGGAGACGCCCAAGGGCAGGTACCGATAGACCTTGCTGCCATCGGCGCGGCTGATGCTCGCCTGCAGATCCAGAATGCCGGGAAAACGCGCGACCGGCGTGGCGCCTGTGCGCCAGCTGCCCTGGCCTTCGCCCTGCGCGTCGGCATTGCTGAACTTGGCGTTGTTCACCGTGACCGAAATCGCCGGGCCCTCGATCTGCCACTGCAGATCCGCCGTGAGATCGTCGATGTGGACGACCGGGTCCTCGAAGACCCCGGGAAAGTCGACGGCACCGTCGTGGACCCGCAGCCTGGCCGTGCCGCCGGATTGCCCCAGATCGAAATCGACCCCAGCGGCGCGAATCCCCGGCGTACCGCCACGCGCGCTGGCGCCTTGGGCGGGGACATCCGATCGCGCCGCCACCTCGAGTCCCGCAACCCGGCCCTTCGCGTCGTATTGCTGTATCGCGTCGAGCGGCCCCTGCCACTTTGCCTGGACGGTTTCCACCAGCCCCTTGGGCGCATACCCGGTCAGCGCCGCGTGCGTGGCCTTGCCCAGCGGCAGGCGGCCCCCGATCTGGCTCAGCGCGAAAAGGTCGAGCCTGTCGGCGCGCAGCTCGCCTTGGGCCGGACGGCCTCCCTCGGCATCGGTCCATCGCACGAACAGATTGCCGCCCGGCCAGAGCTGGCCTTCGCGGGTTTCGAACTGCAGGTCCTGGGTGTTGACTTCGAAGCCGGCGGCGAGCAGCTTGCCGCCAATGCGGCCCGAGATGGTTCGCAGGGCCAGCGGCTGCAACTGGCGCCCCAGCTTGGCGCTCACATCCGCCAGCATCAGGTCCGCCACGCCGCCGATGATGTGACCGTGGTCGATGTCGGCCCAGGCGCGGACCGCGCCGTGGCCTTCGCCAACCTCCACGCCCAGGTTGGCGTAGCGTCGCAACTGAGTCACGTCGACGCGCGAGAAGTCGCCGTGCAGCTGACCGTCCCAATCCTGCCAGCGCCCGTCGTGCAGCGTGAGCAGGGGCTGGCGAAACAGGCCGCGCAGGGTGAAGCGATCGCCCCACTCCGCAGGCGGCGTGGCGTCCAGCCGCAGGGCGTGCCGGCGGACGCTGTTGCGCATCACGAACTCGACCTGGCTCAGGGCCAGCGGCGGGGCGTCGCGCATCTCGTCGGTCCAGCGCACGGTGCCGTGGCGAATGACGAACTCGGTCTGGCGGAAGAACCAGTCGGCGGCCCGGCCGCCGCCGCTGACATCGGCGCCGGCGAAATCCAGTCCGGCGATAAACACGTGACCGTCGCGGGCGCGCCGCACATCGAGCTCGGGACTGTCGATGTAAAGCTGCTCGAAGCCCAGGTTCCACAGCGAGCGCGGCGACAGCGCTGCCAGCACCCGCGGCAGCCGCAACGCGGGACGGCCTTGCGGGTCCAGCAACACCACATCCTGCAGGTCGAAGGATGGAAACAGCCCCTCGCTGCGCGCGGTGATGCTGCCGATGCGCACCGGTACCCCCAGCACGCGACCGGCTTCGATTTCCAGGTCGGGGCGAAGCTCACCGATTCGCGGCACAATCCAGCCATGAAGCGCTCCCCAGGCCAGCACCAGCACCAGCCAGGCCGCCAGCAGCAGCCACAGAGCCCCTTTCGCGACAGTGGCATAAGTCCTCAACAGACGTGACGGAGACGGCGGCGAGTCGTTCATGAATACTTCGATGTGTCAGGAATTATGACCCCCGACGGTGGCTCCGGTTCAGCCTGCGGCAGTGCTTCCCTGTCGGACAAAGACCCGTCGGCCGTGGCAGCCAAGAGGGGCGACGACGACCCGCGGCTGTCCTCGTATTCAAGGTTCGCGCAGCGCCTGCGCCGCCGTTATGCGGCCGAACTCAAGCTGCTGCCACCCGGCCCGCCGACCCGCGCCTCGATCGCCGGCGCCTTTGACGCCGTGCGCGGCGCCGGCCACGACATTGGGACGGCATTGCGGATCGTGCGCCAACTTGTCCTCGAACGGCTGATCGTCCTGGATTGCGACGCGCGGGCGCCGCTGGCACTGGTCAGCGGCGCCATGACCGAGCTGGCCGAGTTCGCGCTGGACGCGGCCTGCCGGGAAACCCAGCGCGAACTGGACACCGTCCATGGCGCCCCCCTGGGCGTGCAGGGCCAGCGCGCCGAATTGTGGGTGATCGGCATGGGCAAGCTCGGGGCACGCGAGCTCAACGTCTCCAGCGACATCGACCTGATCTATGTGTACGACCAGGACGGCGAGACCGAAGGCGTCGACGGCGGCCGCGGCCGCATCTCCAACCACGAATATTTCATCCGCGCCGTCAAGATGATGTACGGGCTGATCGGCGTCACCACCGAGCACGGCTTCGTGTTCCGGGTCGACACGGCCTTGCGCCCGAACGGCAATTCGGGGCCGCCGGCCGTCTCGCTCGGCGCACTGGAGGACTATTTCCAGGTGCAGGGTCGCGAATGGGAGCGCTTCGCCTGGCTCAAGAGCCGGGTGGTTGCGCCTTCGGTCAGCATCGAAAGCGGTTCGGCGCAGGCCTTGCGCGGCAGCGTGCTGCCCTTCGTCTTTCGCCGCTACCTCGACTACAACGTGTTCGATTCGCTGCGGGTGCTGCACAAGCAGATTCGGGAGCATGCGGCCAAGCGCAGCGCCGGCCGTCCCGAGCGCGCCAACGACGTCAAGCTGTCGCGCGGTGGCATCCGCGAGATCGAGTTCACGGTGCAATTGCTGCAGGTGGTGCGCGGCGGCCAGTTCCCCGAATTGCGCAAGCGGCCCACGCTGCAGGCGTTGCAGCGCGTCGCCGCGGCCGGGCTGATGCCCCAGGCGACCGCCGACGCGCTGGCGCTCGCCTACGAGTTCCTGCGCCGGGTCGAGCACCGTATCCAGTACCTGGACGATCAGCAGACCCACGTGCTGCCGATGTGTCGCAGCCCGGAAGACGACGGCGACCTGACCTGGATTGCCCGCACCATGGGGTTCGCCGACTGCTGCCCGTTCCTGCACGAACTGGATACCCACCGC
>JAAOZX010000375.1 GCA_012274225.1 Comamonadaceae bacterium
GCGGCGCAGCTGGCCGGCTCGCCGAATCTGGGACGCTGGAAATTGCCGCGGGGCATGCGCTCTCTGGTCGGCGGCGCAGCCGTGCCCGAGGCGCTGATTCGCGCGTTCGACCGGCATGGCATCTGGATCCTGCAGGGCTGGGGCATGACCGAGACCTCGCCGGTATGCACCATCTCCTATCCACGGGCTGAGCTGCGCGATGCCACGGCCGATGAGCGTTACCGGCGTGCGGCGATGGCCGGCGTGCCGGTGCCGCTGGTCGATCTGCGGGTGCGCGGTGACGACGGCGCCGACCGGCCCTGGGACGGCCAAAGCGTGGGCGAGATCCAGGTGCGGGGTCCGTTCATCACCGGCAGCTATCACGAGGTGCCGGTCGATGCCGAGAAGTTCACCGCCGACGGCTGGCTGCGAACCGGCGACGTCGCCTCGGTCGACGCGCTTGGCTTCGTCAAGATTTCCGACCGGACCAAGGACCTGATCAAGTCGGGCGGCGAGTGGATCAGCTCGGTCGACCTGGAGAACGCCATCATGGCGCACCCGGTGGTGGCCGAAGCCGCCGTGATCGCCATTCCGGACGAGAAATGGAGCGAACGGCCCCTGGCCTGCGTGGTCCTCAGGCCCGGCCAGAGTGCATCCCCCGAGCAGTTCCAGGCCCACCTGCTGCAGCACGGATTCGCCAAGTGGCAG
The DNA here is from genome assembly GCA_012274225.1 of Comamonadaceae bacterium. Lineage (GTDB taxonomy): Bacteria > Pseudomonadota > Gammaproteobacteria > Burkholderiales > Burkholderiaceae_C > Ramlibacter. The sequence goes on from JAAOZX010000375.1 coordinate 688, forward strand.
TTGCCGGAGCGCTATGAATTCATCGACGCGGTGCCACGCACTTCCACCGGCAAGTTCTGGAAGATGAAGCTGCGCGAACGCTTCGCCCGCTGACCGCGCGCCAGGGGCGTGTGCAGCAAGCGCCCCGATAATTGGCGGCATGCACATCCATATTCTCGGCATTTGCGGCACGTTCATGGGAGGCCTGGCCGCGCTGGCCCGCGAAGCCGGGCATCGCGTGACCGGTTGCGACGCCGGCGTCTACCCGCCCATGAGCGACCAATTGCGCTCGATCGGTATCGATCTCATCGAAGGCTTCGGGGCCGACCAGCTGGGCCTGAAACCGGACATCTGGGTGATCGGCAATGTGGTCTCGCGCGCGCGGCTGGCTGACGGCTCGCCGCGCTATCCGCTGATGGAGGCCATTCTCGACGCGGGCGTGCCGTATACGAGCGGACCGCAATGGCTGGCCGAACGCCTGTTGCAAGGCCGCCATGTGCTGGCGGTGGCCGGGACCCACGGCAAGACCACCACCACCTCGATGCTGGCCTGGATCCTTGAACACGCCGGCCTCGAACCCGGATTCCTGGTCGGCGGCGTGCCGAGCAACTTCGGCATTTCGGCGCGCCTGGGCCGCCTGGCGCGCGGGACGGCGGCGGCGCAGGCAGCGCCTTTCGTGATCGAAGCCGACGAATACGACACTGCGTTCTTCGACAAGCGCAGCAAGTTCGTCCACTATCGGCCGCGCACGGCGGTTTTGAACAACCTGGAGTTCGACCATGCCGACATCTTCGACGACCTCGCGGCGATCGAGCGGCAGTTCCACCACCTGGTGCGCACCGTGCCATCGACCGGGCGCTTGGTGGTCAATGGATTGGAGGAGAGCCTGGCGCGGGTCCTGCAGATGGGCTGCTGGAGCGAGGTTCGCAGCTTCGGCGCCGCCGTCAGCGACTTTGTGGCCGAAGGCGAACCGCACGATTTCCAGGTAGTGGCGGACGGTCGTGCGGTCGGTCGGCTCGAATGGGACCTGACCGGCGTCCACAACCAGCTCAACGCCCTGGCGGCCATCGCTGCGGCCCAGCATGTGAACGTGTCGCCCGGGGCGGCGGTGGCTGCGCTGCGCGGCTTCGAAAACGTCAAGCGCCGCATGGAACTGCGCGGCACCGTCAATGGCATCACGGTCTACGACGACTTCGCCCACCATCCCACGGCGATCCGCACCACGGTCGAAGGGCTGCGCCGCAAACTGGCCGGTGCACCGGCGCTGTCCGGTGGACGCATCCTTGCGGTGTTCGAACCGCGCAGCAACACCATGAAACTGGGAAGCATGAAAAGCCAGTTGCCATGGTCGCTGGAACAGGCGGACCTGGCGTTCTGCCATAGCGGCGGCCTGGGTTGGGATGCGGTCGAGGTCTTGGCCCCGATGGGCGCGAAGGCCCGTGTGGCCGGCACCATCGACGAACTGGTGCGGCAGGTCGTCACCGCGGCGCGGCCCGGCGATCACATCCTGTGCATGAGCAACGGATCGTTCGGTGGGATCCACGCCCGTCTGCTGCAGGCCCTCGCCCCATCGGCTGCGCGCGCGGTCTGAGCGGGCCGGTTCAGCGAACGGGCCTGGGCCGCTCGTCCAGATGGATCGGCAGTGTCATGAGGGCCGAATGGGCATGCGCGCGTTCCAGCAGCGAGTCCTTGTCGGGGTCCAGGCTGTTGTCCTGGCTGTCCCGCCCGCCCGAAGGGGCGGCTGCATTGGCGGGGGTCGTGGTGACGGACCCTGCGTAGTAAAGGCACGCCAGGTCATGCTCGATCTGTCGCAGCGCCATGCCGGTTCGCTGGCCCAGGCCCTGCAGCGTACCCGGTTCACTCGACAACTCGCGCAGCAGCGTCATTTGCGAGTCGCCCAGCCAGCGCAGCGGAACCCGCGGCACATGACGATAGTAGACCGTGTCGGTGCGATAGCGGGGTGGCAGCATGTCGCGGTCGGTGCGGCACACATAGGCCCAGGCCAGTTGCGTCGTGCTATAGCGCTCGAAATTGGCCGGCGCCTGGCCGGCGCCCTGCGGGCGCTTGTCCCACTCGCCCAGCCACAGGTCGGCCGGTTGCACGCCGGGAAGCAACGCGACTTGTGCCTCCTGGAAATCCAGCACGGCGATCAGGACGCCGCGATGGTTCAGGTGATAGATGCCCCGCCGTTCGTTGCTGTTTCGCTGGATCAGGAGTGCGCCCAACACGAACTGCGCGCGCACCGGCCGCAACCAGTTCTCGAACTGCAGCAGGGTCGCCACGATGCTGTGTTGCGACTCCGGATCGAACACGCACAGCGGCTCGATTTCCTTGGAGGCCAGCGGCCTGGAGAACGCCAGCGGCCGGTTCACCTGGCTCAAGTCGAGCTTCAGCGCGCGCTCCGTCGGCAGGCCCGCCGCGACCTTCAGCGTTCCGCCGGCCAGCAGGCTGGACTTGGCGCCGTTGACCCACCACCCGTCGGCATCGCCGAAGCTGCAGACCCGCCAGCGCGA
>JAAOZX010000376.1 GCA_012274225.1 Comamonadaceae bacterium
AACGGGCCCAGTGCCTGCTGACCCAGGCGCCGAGCCCGGTCGACGAGAAGCAATTGCGCGAGTTGCACATCCGGCTGCGCAACAGTCCCACGGCCTGACCCGGGCTAAGGCAGAATCGAAGGGCACCCGCGGGTGCCCTTCTCGCATTTGATGAACCAGCCCTTCAAGATCCCCGAATCCGTGCTGGTCGTGATCCACACGGCGCAGCTCGAGGTTCTGCTGATCAATCGCGCCGACGCGCCGAATTTCTGGCAATCGGTCACGGGCAGCAAGGACGAGGTTTCGGAAGGGCTCGAGCAAACGGCGGTGCGTGAGGTGGCCGAGGAAACCGGCATCGATTGCCAGCCGGGCACGCCGATGCATGCCGGCCTGCGCGACTGGGGCCTGGAAAACGTCTATGACATCTATCCGCGCTGGTTGCATCGCTATGCGCCCGGGGTGACGCGCAACACCGAGCATGTGTTCGGGCTGCGCGTGCCGGCCGGCATCCCCGTCAAGTTGAACCCGCGCGAGCACACCGAATGGCGCTGGCTGCCGTGGCGCGAGGCCGCTGACGCCTGCTTCTCGCCGTCCAATGCCGAGGCCATCCTGTTGCTGCCACAATTTGCCGCATGACAGCGATGCCTCCAATTTTCAGGAACGCCGACCGATGCCGACCTTGCGGGTAGCGACCTACAACATCCACAAGGGCGTGCAGGGGCACGGACCGGCGCGGCGGCTGGAGATCCACAACCTGGGCCACGCCGTGGAGCAACTCGACGCCGACGTGGTGTGCCTGCAGGAAGTGCGCAAGCTGCATCGGCGCGAGCAGCAGTACTTCACCCGCTGGCCCGAGCTGCCGCAAGCCGAGTTCCTGGCGCCCGAAGGCTACGAGGCGGTGTACCAGACCAATGCGACGACGCGCCACGGCGAGCACGGCAACGCGCTGCTTTCGCGATGGCCGGTGGTCTCGCGCGGGCACGAGGACATGTCCGATCACCGCTTCGAGCAACGCGGCCTGCTGCACGTGATCGTCCAGGCCCATGGGCGCCCGATTCACGTGATCGTGCTGCACCTGGGCCTGATCGCGGCCAGCCGGGTGCGGCAGATCGAGCAGCTCGGCCGTTTCGTCGAGCGCGAGATCCCGCGCAAGGAAGCCCTCGTCGTCGCCGGCGACTTCAATGACTGGGGCGCCAAGCTGCGCGCGCCCATGAACCGGCTGGGCCTGTCGGATTTCATGGGCGAGCGCATGCTGACCTATCCTTCGCGGCTGCCGCTGACGCAGCTCGATTTCGTCTATTCCCGCGGCTTGAAACCGGTGGGGGCGGAGATACCCCGCGGCCGCATCTGGTGGCGGATGTCGGACCACCTGCCGCTGATCGCCGAATTCAAGGTCTAGCCGGCACCATGTCGCATGCCTTCTCGTCCCCGCGCGGCGGCCATGAGGTGCGGCTGCTGCAGGGGAGCGTCGAACTGTTCCCGGCCCTGATCGCGGCGATCGATGAGGCGCACCGCGAAGTGCGGCTGGAAACCTACATCTTCGATTTCAGCGGCGCCGGCGCCGAGGTAGCGCAGGCGCTGGAGCGGGCCGCCCGGCGCGGCGTGAGCGTCAAAGTCGCGGTCGACGGCTTTGGGACCGCACCGCCCCCCGCGGAATGGCACGAGCGTTTCCGGCAGGCCGGCGTGCGCTGGCGCGTCTACGCCCCGCTGGGGTGGCTGGGCATGCTCTGGCTCGGCAGCTGGCGACGCCTCCACCGCAAGCTGTGTGTCGTCGACGGCAAGGTGGCGTTTTGCGGCGGCATCAACGTGCTGGACGATTTTCACGACCCCAGCTATGGGCGGCTGAAGGCGCCACGGCTGGACTTCGCCGTGCGCGTCACGGGTCCGCTGGTGGCAGAGGTTGAAGCCAGCATGGGGCGCCTGTGGCTGCGGATGCAGGCGGCGTACGACATGCGCCGGGCCCAGCTCGCCGACGCGCTCTATTCGCTGCGCGCCGCCAAAATCGGGCGGGTTCGCATCAAGCGGCCGCCCACGACCGCCGGCGCGCCACTGCCACACCAGGCCCGGGCCGCGCTGGTGCTGCGCGACAACCTGCGCAACCGCACCCGGATCGAGCGGGCCTATCGGCGCGCGATCGGCCGCGCGCGCGAGGAAATCATCATCGCCAACGCCTATTTCGCGCCGGGCCGCAAGATGCGCAAGGCCCTGGTGTCGGCGGCGCAGCGCGGGGTCAAGGTGCAGCTGCTGCTGCAGGGACGCTACGAGTACTTCATGCAGTTCTATGCGGCGCGCCCCATCTATGGCGCGCTGCTGCGCGCCGGGGTCGAGATCCACGAGTATTCGCCCAGCTTCCTGCACGCCAAAGTGGCGGTCATCGATGGCCGCTGGGCCACGGTGGGTTCGTCCAACCTGGACCCTTTGAGCCTGCTGCTCGCGCGTGAGGCCAACGTGGTGGTGGAGGACCTGGCGTTCGCCGCGTTGCTGCGAACCCGGCTGATGCAGGCGATCCGGCAGGAAGGCCGGCAGATGAGCGCCGACGAGTACCGCAACCGGCCGCTGCGCCAGCGGGCGATGGAATACGTCGCGCTCGGGCTGATGCGGCTGGCGCTCGCGATCCAGGGCAAGAAATACCTCTAGGTGGTGGCGAGCGTGGCGGGACCGGGACGCAATGGTGACCTGCTGGTGCAGCGGCCGGAAGGGTTGTATTGCCCGCCCGGCGGCTTCTACATCGATCCCTGGCGCCCGGTGGACCGCGCCGTCATCACCCACGCCCATTCCGATCATGCCCGCGTGGGCAACGGACACTATCTCGCGGCCCGGCCCGGCGAAGCCGTGCTGCGGACGCGGCTGGGTGACATCGACCTGCAGACCCTGGCCTATGGCGAACGCATCGTCCACCACGGCGTGACGTTGTCCCTTCATCCCGCCGGCCATGTGCTGGGGTCGGCCCAGGTGCGCCTCGAGCACGGCGGCCAGGTCTGGGTGGCCAGCGGCGATTACAAGGTGGCTCCCGACCCGACCTGCGCGCCGTTCGAGCCGGTGCGCTGCGATGTCTTCATTACCGAGTCGACCTTCGGGCTGCCGATCTACCGCTGGTGTCCCGACGCCGACCTGTTTGCCGACATCAACGACTGGTGGGCCCGCAACATCGTGGCCGGCCGGGCCAGCGTGCTGGCTTGCTACAGCTTCGGCAAGGCCCAGCGCATCCTGAGTGGCGTGGATCCCTCGATCGGCCCGATCATCGTGCACGGCGCGGTAGACACGCTGAACCGGGCCTATCGCCTGGCCGGCGTCGACCTGCCGGAAAGCACGATGGTCACCGAGGTGAATGACCGGGCCGACCTGCGCCGGGCGCTGGTGGTCTGTCCGCCCAGCGCCGCCGCCAGCCCCTGGATGCGGCGCTTCGGCGACGCCGGCACCGCGTTCGCCAGCGGCTGGATGCAAGTGCGCGGCAACCGGCGGCGCGGCGGCTGGGACCGCGGCTTCGTGCTGTCGGATCACGCCGACTGGCCCGGGCTGCTCGGCGCGATCGGCGCCACCGGCGCCAGCCGGGTCATCGTCACGCACGGCAGCAGCGCGGTCATGGTGCGCTACCTGACCGAGCACGGGCTGCAGGCACAAGCTTTCGAAACCGAATACGGTGGCGACGCCGTGGAGGCGGACAGCGACGCCGCCGGCACGCCATGAAGCGCTTCTCGCACCTGTTCGGCGAGCTCGACGCCACCACCTCGACCAACACCAAGGTGGAGGCCTTGCAGCGCTATTTCGAACAGGCGCCGGCCCGGGATGCGGCCTGGGCCGTGTATTTCCTGGCCGGCGGCAAGCCGCGGCAGGTGGTCTCGCTCGGCCGCCTGGCGTTGCTGGCCTGCGAGGTCGCGGGCATCGACACCTGGCTGTTCGACGAGTGCTATCAATCGGTCGGCGACCTGGCCGAAACCATTGCGCTGGTGCTGCCGCGCGAAAACAATGCGAGCGACGTCGGCCTGGCGGTCTGGGTCGAAGAGAGGCTGTTGCCGCTGCGCGGGATGAGCCCGGAAGAGATCGGGCCGCGCATCAAGGCGTACTGGAACGAACTCGATGCCCAGGGCCGCTTTCTGCTGACCAAGCTGGTGGGCGGCGGCTTTCGGGTCGGTGTGAGCAAGTTGCTGGTGCAGCGGGCGCTCGCCGCCCACGCCGGCCTGGACGCCAAGCTGGTCGCCCAGCGCATGATGGGCTACACCGACGGCAAGGTCGTGCCGACGCTCGAGCGCTTCCAGGCCCTGATCGCCAAGGACGACGGCAGCGCCGCGCCGCAGCACCAGGGCCAGCCCTATCCCTTCTTTCTGGCGCATCAACTGGACGCGCCGCCCGAGGTGTTCGCATCGCGGCTGGGGCCGGTGGAGCAGTGGCAGGTCGAGTGGAAGTACGACGGCATCCGGGGGCAGTTGGTCAAGCGCGCCGGCCAGGTGTGGGTCTGGTCGCGCGGCGAAGAGCTGGTGACCGAGCGCTTTCCGGAGATCGAGACGGTGGCACGCGCCCTGCCCGACGGCACCGTCCTCGACGGTGAAATCATGGTGTGGCAGGACGAGACGGGGCCGGTCGGCGGCGTCTTCCCGGCCGGCCGGCCGGCGCCGTTTTCGCTGCTGCAGCAGCGAATCGGCCGCAAGACGCTGACCAAGAAGGTGCTGGCCGATGCGCCGGTGACATTCATGGCCTACGACCTGCTGGAACAGGACGGCCAGGACATCCGTGCCTTGCCGCAGCGCGAGCGGCGGCCTCGCCTCGAGGCGCTGCTGGCCGGCACCGGCATCAGGCTTTCGCCGGTCGAGTCGGCGGCGTCCTGGCGGGCCTTCGCGCAGCGGCGCGAGCGCTCGCGCGAGCTCGGCGTGGAAGGCTTCATGCTCAAGCATCTGTCCAGCGCCTACGGCACCGGCAGGCAAAAAAAGGGTCAGAGCCCAAATTCGCCTGCGGCGATATTGGGATCCGACCCCATTTATGCCTGGTGGAAGTGGAAGATCGACCCGATGACGATCGACTGCGTGCTGATCTACGCCCAGGCCGGCCACGGCCGCCGGGCGTCGGTCTACACCGACTACACCTTCGCGGTGTGGAACCGCCCGCCGGAAGGCAAGGAGGAGGCC
>JAAOZX010000377.1 GCA_012274225.1 Comamonadaceae bacterium
CGTCTGTCAAAGTCATATCGATTCCTTTCGAAGTGGTGGTTCGGGGATTCACTCTGGCAAGGACCGTGCCCGTGTGTCTTTCGAGCACGAATCACCCAATTCGAACGCCACACGTCCGTATTCGGTGACATGCGCACGATTTCCGGCCGAGTTGCGACTGCCGAGCACCGAAACGGGCTCGGTGGCATCGGCTCGGCGGTAAATCTTGCGGTAAGTAGAGCTGTCCGCACTGCCGCAAGTTCCGCTCAGGACGCGCCGTATTCCTTCAGGCGGTTGTAAAGCGTCTTGAGGCTCACGCCCAGGGCGGCGGCGGTGCGCTCCTTCTGATGCCCGTAATGTTCCAGCGTCGCAAGGATCAGTTGGCGCTCTACGGCCGCCAGCGGCGTGCCCATATGCACTTCGATGGTTCCAGCGGCGGGGTGGCGCAGCGGCCGTGCCAGGATGTCACGGGGTAGCCATTGGTCGCCGATCTCGTCCCCGGCCGCCATGACGTAGGCGCGCTGCAACACGTTGCGCAATTCGCGCACGTTGCCCGGCCAACGGTAGCCGGCCAGCCGCTCCAGCGCCGCGGGCGATGCATTCTTGGCCGCGCCTTCGCGCTGTGCGATCTCGTGCAGGAAGTGCCCCACCAGCAGCGGCAAGTCTTCGCGCCGCTCGCGCAGCGGCGGCAGGTCGATTGGAAACACGTTCAAGCGATAGAACAGGTCCTCGCGCAAGGCGCCGCCGGCGACGGCTTGCGCCGGGTCCCGGTTGGTGGCTGCGATCACGCGCACGTCAGTGTCCTGCGGCGCAGTGGAGCCCACGCGCATGAAGGCGCCGGTCTCCAGCACCCGCAGCAGCTTGACTTGCAGCGCCATTGGCATCTCGGTGATCTCGTCCAGGAACAGCGTGCCGCCGTGCGCGCGCTCGAAGAAGCCCTGGTGTTGGCGCTCGGCGCCGGTGAAGCTGCCTTTCTCGTGCCCGAAGATCTCGCTTTCGATCAGGTTGGGCGATATCGCGCCGCAGTTCACCGCCAGGAACGGCCGGCTGCGACGGCGGCTCAGGTCGTGCACGGTGCGCGCCACCAGCTCCTTGCCGGTGCCGCTTTCTCCGGTGATGAAAACAGTCACCGACGTTCCAGCCACCCGCGCGATCTGCTCGTAAACGCGCCGCATCGGCTCCGAGCGGCCCACCAAGTGGCCGAAGCGGCCGCTGCGCTGCAGGTCCTCGTTCAGGCCGTCGACCTCGGCCCGCAGCACCGAGGGCGGTGTCACCCGTGACAGGATGCTCTGCAATTGCTTGACGCTCACCGGCTTGATCAGGTAATCGGCAGCGCCGTAGCGCAGGGCCTGGATCGAGGTCTCCAGCGTCGCGTGGCCGGTCATCAGCACCACTTCCGAGTTGCCGATCAGCTCCTGCTCGTCCAGCAGCGACATGCCGTTGCCGTCGGGCAGCCGCAGGTCCAGCAGCACCAGGTCCGGCTGCTGCATTGCCATCTGGCGGCGCGCATCGCGCAGCGATCGGGCCGTAGCCGCGGAAAAACCCTCGGTCCCCAACAGCGCGGCCATCATTCGAGCCGAGTCGACGTCGTCTTCAACTATCAGGGCGTGTCCCATTGTTCGCTTCCCATTTGCGGCCACCAAGGACCGCCTCATTATTCAGTGCCCGACAGCACGCCGTGTAACCGCGCGTGCCCGGCGCTTCAATCCTCGCTCAAGCTGGCCCGCAACTGGGCCCGGTCCACCGGCTTGACCAGGTAGGCATCGAAACCGGCAACCAGTGCTTCCTGCGCATCGCGCTCGGCGCCATACCCCGACAACGCGATCATTCGCCCCGCATAACCGGCTGCGCGCGCGTGGCGCGCCAGCTCGAAGCCGGTCAGGCCCGGCAGGCCGATGTCCACGATGGACACCTCCGGCTTCAGGTTGAGCAGCCGGGTCAGGCCCTCGACGCCGTCCGCCGCGGTGCTCACGCAGTGCCCGTCCAGCTCCAGCTTGGAGCGCAGGGCGGCGAGCACATCGTCGTTGTCTTCCACCACCAGCACCTTGCGCCGGCGCGAAGGCGGAAGTGTCTCGGCGTCGCTGAAGGCCGGCGGCTGTGTCAGCGGCAACCGCACCGTGAACCGGCTGCCGGCGTCGGAGCTTTCCACGCCCACCGTGCCGCCCTGCAGCTCCACCAGCCGGCGCACCAGGGTGAGGCCGATGCCCAGCCCGCCGGCGCCCCGGTCGAGCGGGCGGTCGCCTTGGACGAACAGGTCGAACACATGCGGCAACAGCGCCGGGGAAATGCCGGTTCCCGTGTCCTGCACCTGCAGCACCGCCGAGCCCGAATCGGCGCCCACCCGCACGTGGATCGGCCGGCCCGCGCCTGTGTAGCGGATGGCATTCGTCAGAAGGTTGGTGACCACCTGTTCGATCCGAACGGCGTCGCCGTCGACCCAGGCATCGTTGAGGTCCACGCGCAGCGGATGCTCGCTCGCCTCACCCGTGAGGGCCACGGTCTGGTGGACGCGCCGCACCACCTCGGCAAGGTTCACCGGCTGGCGCGCCAGCAGGATCTTGCCGGCGATCACGCGGCCCACATCCAGCAGGTCGTTCATCATGTGCGACAGGTTGCGCGTCTGGCGGCCGATGATTTCTCGCGCATCCAGAGCATCGGCCGTGTGAGGCTCGGCGGCGTTCAGCACGTCGACGGCGGCCGAAATCGCACCCAGCGGATTGCGCAGTTCGTGGCTGAGCATTGTGAGGAATTCGTCCTTGGCCCGGTTGGCCGCCTCGGCCTGCTGTCGCGCAGCGAGCGCCTGCTCGGTCAGATGCGCCTGCTCGCGTTCATTTCTCACCTCGTCGGTCATGTCCACCGTGACGCCGATCAATTGATGGGCCCGGCCATCGGCGTCGTACCGGAACAAGAGCCGGCTGGACAGCCAGCGCAAGCTCCCGTCTGTCAGGACAACGCAGTAACCCAGCGTTGCCATTTCGCGGCGCAATGCACAGGCGGTCCAGAACTCGCGCTCGATCCGGTCGCGGTCCTGCGGGGCAACGCGCGCGAACCAGTCGGCCAGTCCGGGCGCCGGCAGCTCCGTGCTGCCGAACAGACGCCATTGACCGGGCGTCCAGGTCAGCCGTTTGCTGTCGAACCCGTAGTGGAAGAAACCCACATGCCCGGCTTCCTGCGCCAACTCCATCAGGCGCTGGCTCTCGCGCAATTGCCGGTCCGCGGCGATCAGTTGCTGCTCGGCCTGCTTGCGTTCGGTGATGTCGACCAGCGTGCTGATGGCGCCGCGCGGCCGGCCGTGCCCGTCGCGCAACGGCACGGCATTGGCGATGACGAACGCCGAGGGCCGACCTTGGATGGCGATCTCCAGCTCCATGCCGCTGACGGTCTCGCCCAACGTGGCGGCCCGCTGCAACGGCTGCTGGGCGGGTGCCAGCAATTGCCCCTGGTGCAGCACCTGCACGCTGCCCGCCGTCGGCGAGCCGCGCGGGCCGATCAAGGCGTCCATGGCCGCGTTGTGGCTGATCTCCCGGCAGGCGACATCATGTGCGAAGGCCATGCCGACCGGGCTGTTGTTGAAGAGGGTTTCGAACTCCGCGGCCCGCACCCGCAGCTCGCCCTGTGCTGCGTTGTCTTCAACCTGCGAGCGCGACAGCGCGTCCCGCAAGAGCATGACCTCGCGCACCGATGCCGGCCCGGACAGGCCGGCCGGCCCCTGGGTGGCCAGTCGGCGCAGCGGCCGCGCCACACGACGCGCCACCAACGCGGCCAGCAACAGGCCCAGCAGCAGACTGCCGCCGCTGGTGGTGAGCGCGGCAAGCATGGCCTTGCGATGGGCCGCATCGATCGGCACGGCGGGGACGGCTACGCGCACCCGCCAGTTGGCCATCGGGACCGACTCCCACGCTGCGTACACGGCGCTTCCATCGACGTCGCTGGAACGGTGTACACCCGACGGCAGATCGCGCATCGATAGCGCAGCGTCGCGCGGCAGCGCCGTGCCGGCCGGTGCCACGTCGGCCATGGAATAGCCGATCAGGTGATCCTGCGCATCGTAGAGCGCGGCGTTGCCCCCGTCGGGCTTGCTGGCGCTGCTGGCCAGGCGCTGCCACACCGCCTCGCCCATGCGGGCGCCCAGCACATAGCGCACCGCGCCGTTCTGCACCACTGGCAGTGCGATGGCCACAAAGCGCTCGCCCGGTGGCTGAGCGGCGGACAAGCCGCCCACTGCAGGCGCGCGCTGGCTCATGACACGGCTGTGCAGCTGGCGCAGGGCATTGGCGCTCTGCGCCGACAAATGGGTCGATGCGGTGTCGAGAACCGGCGAGCCGTCGCGATCCAGCAGGAAGACGCTGTCCCAGTCGCGCCGGGGCCGGCCTTGCAGCAGGCGCCCGAGCGCGGCGACGCGGCCTTGCTGGAACAACTCGGACTGCGCCAGGACCGACAG